>NZ_PTRE01000038.1 GCF_002965065.1 Escherichia sp. MOD1-EC7003 | reverse complement strand
GTGAGATGAGTAAACCCGAACCTGTGTTGAAGCGTCGTTAGTCCTAAGTGACATCAGAACCGGAGGTTTGGTGATACCGCCAGAACTTCGCACCTTCATTTTCGGCCAGCCACATCCCCGGCAGTTCTTTCTGACCTTCGATATTGATGCTCAGTGCCAGGAGCCTCGATTTGTTGATGACGCGACTGTCCTGCCGAACTTTCAGGATGATACAGTTAAGATAAACAATAGGTCGGTTTCTGGATTGAACATATCAAAATCAGGCAATTACACAAATTTATGTACAGGCTTGCGGGGGGCGGGCTTTCGTAATCTTGCCCTACTACGACAGGATTAACTTCACAAATATCATTTCCCAACGTCTACACTTACTCCTGTAAACCGTTCAGGAGCAGTAATGAATCAGCAACGATTTGATGACAGCACTCTAATCCGTATCTTCGCGCTTTATGAGTTACATCGACTGAAAGAACATAGCTTAACGCGCGCGGCGCTTCTCGATTATCACAGCCGCTATAAACTCGTCTTTCTGGCTCATTCCCAGCCAGAGTACCGCAAACTTGGCCCATTTGTGGCAGATATTCACCAGTGGCAAAATCTGGATGATTTTTACAACCAGTACTGCCAACGCGTAATTGTTTTGCTTTCTCACCCCGCTAACCCGCGCGATCACACTAACGTTTTGATGCACGTTCAGGGTTATTTTCGTCCGTATATTGATTCCACAGAACGTCAGCAGCTGGCTGCGCTTATCGATAGTTATCGCCGTGGCGAGCAACCACTTCTTGCGCCGCTGATGCATATCAAACACTATATGGCGCTTTATCCTAACTCCTGGCTTTCAGGGCAGCGTTATTTCGAACTTTGGCCGCGAGTGATTAACTTGCGCCATTCAGGAGTTTTATGACTACCCATTTGGTCTGGTTTCGCCAGGATTTACGTCTGCATGATAATCTCGCGCTGGCTGCCGCCTGTCACAATTCGTCTGCACGCGTACTGGCGTTGTATATCGCTACACCACGCCAGTGGGCGACGCATAACATGTCGCCGCGTCAGGCTGAACTTATCAATGCTCAACTCAATGGGCTACGAATAGCGCTGGCAGAAAAAGGTATTCCTTTATTGTTCCGTGAAGTGGATGACTTTGCTGTCAGTGTCGAAACAGTTAAACAGGTGTGTGCGGAAAATCGTGTTACCCATCTGTTTTATAACTATCAGTATGAGGTGAATGAGCGAGCGCGGGATGTGCAGGTTGAGAGAACGCTGCGTAACGTGGTGTGTGAAGGATTTAATGACAGCGTGATCCTGCCGCCTGGCGCGGTGATTACCGGCAATCACGAGATGTACAAAGTCTTTACGCCTTTTAAGAATGCCTGGCTGAAACGGCTGCGGGAAGGGATGCCGGAGTGCGTCTCTGCACCAAAAGTTCGTCGTAGTGGATCGATAGCGTCCCCGCCATCCATTACGCTGAATTATCCTCGTCAGTCTTTCGATACTGTGCATTTCCCGGTGGAAGAAAAAGCAGTGATTGCGCAATTACGCCAGTTTTGCCAGAACGGTGCAGGGCAGTATGAGCAACAGCGTGACTTTCCGGCAGTGGAGGGCACCAGCCGTTTGTCTGCAAGCCTTGCAACGGGCGGGTTATCGCCTCGCCAGTGTTTACATCGCCTGTTGGCAGAACAGCCGCAGGCGCTGGAAGGCGGGGCCGGTAGCGTCTGGCTTAATGAGCTGATATGGCGCGAGTTCTACCGTCATCTGATGACGTATCACCCGTCGTTGTGTAAACATCACCCCTTTATTGCCTGGACCGACCGCGTGCAATGGCAGAGCAATCCCGCGCATTTAAAGGCCTGGCAGGAAGGAAAAACGGGATACCCTATTGTTGATGCCGCTATGCGTCAGCTTAACAGCACTGGCTGGATGCATAATCGTCTGCGGATGATCACAGCCAGTTTTCTGGTGAAAGATTTATTGATCGACTGGCGCGAAGGGGAGCGGTTTTTCATGTCGCAGTTGATTGATGGTGATTTGGCAGCCAATAACGGTGGCTGGCAGTGGGCGGCCTCCACAGGAACCGATGCTGCGCCGTATTTCCGTATTTTCAACCCGACAACTCAGGGCGAAAAATTTGATTGCGAGGGCGAGTTTATCCACCAGTGGCTACCGGAGCTGCGCGATGTGCCGGGAAAATTGGTGCATCAGCCGTGGAAATGGGCAGAGAAAGCAGGTGTGACGCTGGATTATCCGCAACCGATTGTCGATCACAAAGAAGCGAGAGTGCGAACGTTAGCTGCGTATGAGGCGGCGAGGAAGGGAAAATAACAGACGCGTCAGGCAATCGTGCCCGGATGCCGGATGCGGCATGAACGCCTTATCCGGCCTACCAATACATTGCAGGGCTATCCAGGCCTGATAAGACGCGTTAAGCGTCGCATCAGGCATCGGTGTTGGCGTATTAAGACTCCAGCGCCAGCGCGCGGTTTCTGAATTTCAGCGCCTGATACAGCCAAATCATCAGAACCAGTCCTACACACACCAGTGCGCCCCAGGTTATTTGATCAAACACTTCAATATATGCATTGATGGAGTAGTTGATCGCCCCGGAAGCATCAAACGAAGCTTGCGATGTCTGATCGGCAATCACGCCCGCCAGATAGTTCGCAATCGCGCCGGAAAGCAGCATATAAATGCCGGTTAATACACCGGTCACGCCGGGGATTTCAATACGCGTAATCTGCGACATGGCAACCGGGTCGATAAACAGTTCGGCAAAGCCCATCACCGCCAGCCCTAACACCATCAGTGGCAGTGAAGAGTGACCATACATTGCGGACCAGCGGGCGCTCAAGGTCAGAATACAGAATCCGGCGCTCATCAGGCCGAGACCAAGAGCAAATTTGCCCCAGATGCGCACGGTACGATTACCTGCAACGCTCTCTTTAACCACCCACGCCAGGAACACACCGCACAGCATGACCGCGAAGGCATTAATCGACTGAAACATAGCGGTCGGAACGGTATAACCAAACATATCGCGGTTAACGAAGCGGTCGATATAAAGGCTAATCGAGCTACCCCCCTGTTGTGCGAAGGCCCAGAACAACATGCTGAAGAAGGTGAGTGTCACAATCAGCCCCAGTTCCTTACGCTGTTTCTGGTTTTCTGCTTTGCGATAAATTTTTGCCAGTACACCCAGGCCAATAATAGTCGCGACAATTAAGGCGTATACCGACCACTCTTTCCAGAACAACACGGTAATCAGCGCAGGCGTGGCTACCAACAGAACCAGCAGCCATCCCCAGTTTGGCAGGAGAAAGTTTGTCGCGCGCAGTACCTTTTTGTTAACGCCGCGGGTATGTGTGAAATGACGATTGCCACATAAGAAAATGACCAGCCCCGCGATCATGCCAACCGCCGCCAGGCCAAAGCCCATCGCCCAACTGTACTCTTCCTGGGCGTAGCCACAGGCGATAGGTGCGATAATAGACCCCACGTTACCCGCCGCATACATCAGTGAGAAGCCGCCATCACGACGTGGATCGGTTGGCTCATACAGCTCGCCGAGCAGGCAACTGACGTTGGATTTAAACAGACCGTAGCCGCAAACAATAATCGCCAGGGACAGATAGAGGAATGACGGGTGGATCTCACTGGCGCCCAGCACCACATGTCCGATCGCCATCAACAACGCCCCCAGCATCACCGCCATGCGGTTGCCGAGCACTTTATCAGCCAAAAAGCCACCGAGGATTGGCGTGACATACACCAACGAACAGTAGGCGCTAAATAACTCGTAGGCGTGAGTATCGTTGTATTTCAGTTGATTGGTGAGATAGAGAATCAGCAGGGCACGCATGCCGTAAAAGCTAAAATATTCCCAGATTTGTAGCGCGACAACGTAGTAGATAGCGCGCGGCTGTGATGCGTGTTTATTCATGATAATTCCACAGTTGGATGCGACGCCACGTAATAAAAGCGTGGTGTGCGTGTGTTTCCTTAAAGTTAAAACCTTGATACAGATCTGATTATTTATGCAATATGCTGTCTGTTTGCATAAATATACATGAACTGTGGTGTGGTGAGATAAACAATTTGCGCCTTTTGGCGTCGGGTTTGTTTCTTAATATGTCAAAAGATTGGCTATCGACGAACAGGCGAGGTAACGCTATGTTAACGGTGTAGCTATCAGAATACGGAAGGCGCGAAGATGAAAAACACCGAACTGGAACAACTGATTAACGAGAAACTGAACAGCGCGGCGATTAGTGATTACGCGCCGAATGGTTTGCAGGTGGAAGGCAAAGAGACGGTGCAAAAAGTTGTTACCGGTGTCACTGCCAGCCAGGCGCTGCTTGATGAAGCGGTGCGTCTGGGCGCAGATGCGGTCATTGTGCATCATGGCTACTTCTGGAAAGGTGAGTCCCCGGTAATTCGCGGCATGAAGCGTAACCGTTTGAAAACCTTGCTGGCGAATGATATCAACCTGTATGGCTGGCATTTGCCGCTGGACGCACATCCGGAACTGGGCAATAACGCACAGCTGGCGGCGTTACTGGGGATCACGGTCATAGGTGAAATTGAGCCGTTGGTGCCATGGGGCGAACTGACCCTGCCTGTGCCGGGGCTGGAACTGGCTTCCTGGATTGAAGCGCGTCTGGGACGCAAGCCGCTGTGGTGTGGCGATACCGGGCCTGAGGTGGTGCAGCGCGTCGCATGGTGCACGGGCGGCGGGCAAAGTTTTATCGATAGCGCCGCGCGTTTTGGCGTGGATGCATTTATTACTGGTGAGGTTTCTGAACAGACCATTCATTCAGCCCGCGAGCAGGGATTGCATTTTTATGCTGCCGGTCACCATGCCACTGAACGCGGTGGTATTCGCGCATTGAGCGAGTGGCTGAATGAAAATACCGATCTTGATGTGACCTTTATTGATATTCCTAATCCTGCATAACGAATAATCAGAGGGTGCGAAAGTGCAACGAGCGCGTTGTTATCTGATAGGTGAAACGGCGGTAGTGCTGGAACTGGAACCGCCGGTGACGTTGGCTAGTCAGAAACGGATCTGGCGACTGGCGCAGCGTCTGGTGGATATGCCAAATGTGGTGGAAGCCATTCCCGGCATGAACAATATCACGGTGATTTTGCGTAACCCTGAATCGCTGGCGCTGGATGCCATAGAGCGCTTGCAACGCTGGTGGGAGGAGAGCGAGGCGCTGGAACCAGAGTCTCGCTTTATTGAAATTCCGGTGGTTTACGGTGGCGCAGGTGGACCGGATTTATCGGTCGTCGCGGCGCATTGTGGGTTGAGCGAAAAACAGGTTGTTGAATTGCACTCATCCGTAGAATACGTGGTCTGGTTTTTAGGTTTTCAACCGGGCTTCCCGTATCTCGGGAGTTTGCCGGAACAACTACACACACCACGGCGCGCTGAACCGCGCTTGCTCGTTCCTGCGGGGTCTGTTGGGATCGGCGGGCCGCAGACGGGTGTTTATCCGCTGGCAACGCCGGGTGGTTGGCAGTTGATTGGTCATACCTCACTCAGCCTTTTTGATCCGGCGCGTGACGAACCCATCTTATTACGTCCGGGAGACAGCGTGCGCTTTGTGCCGCAGAAGGAGGGAGTATGCTGAAGATTATTCGTGCGGGCATGTATACCACGGTGCAGGATGGCGGTCGTCACGGTTTTCGCCAGTCGGGTATCAGCCACTGCGTCGCACTGGATAAACCTGCGCTCTGCATTGCTAACCTGCTGGTGGGTAATGATGCCAATGCCCCCGCGCTGGAGATTACGCTCGGTCAGTTAACGGTTGAGTTCGAAACAGATGGTTGGTTTGCCCTGACGGGGGCAGGTTGCGAAGCGCGGCTGGATGATAACGCCGTCTGGACCGGCTGGCGCTTGCCGATGAAAGCAGGCCAGCGTTTAACGCTTAAACGTCCGCAGCACGGGATGCGCAGTTATCTGGCGGTCGCGGGCGGTATTGATGTTCCACTGGTAATGGGGTCATACAGTACCGATCTCAACGTGGGGATTGGCGGGCTGGAAGGCCGTTTACTGAAGGAGGGTGACCGACTCCCGATTGGCAAAGCGAAGCGTAGTTTTATGGAAGCACAGGGCGTTAAACAGCTGCTGTGGGGCAACCGCATTCGCGCCCTGCCGGGGCCGGAATATCATGAGTTCGATCGCGCCTCGCAGGATGCATTCTGGCGTTCGCCCTGGCAGCTTAGCCCGCAAAGTAACCGCATGGGCTATCGCTTACAAGGTCAAATTTTAAAACGCACCACCGATCGCGAACTGTTATCTCACGGTTTGCTGCCGGGAGTGGTGCAGGTGCCGCATAACGGGCAGCCTATTGTGTTGATGAACGACGCGCAAACCACCGGTGGTTACCCGCGTATTGCCTGCATCATTGAGGCTGATATGTACCATCTGGCGCAAATTCCGCTCGGTCAGCCGATTCATTTTGTCCAGTGTTCACTGGCAGATGCACTGAAAGCGCGGCAAGATCAGCAACGTTATTTCGAACAATTAGCGTGGCGGCTGCACAATGATAATTGACCTGAACGCCGATCTGGGCGAAGGCTGCGCCAGCGATGCAGAGCTATTAACGCTGGTTTCCTCTGCCAATATTGCCTGTGGATTTCATGCAGGCGATGCACAAACCATGCAGGCTTGCGTGCGTGAAGCAATAAAAAATGGTGTCGCGATTGGTGCTCACCCGAGTTTTCCCGACAGGGAAAATTTTGGCCGTAGCGCCATGCAGCTGCCGCCAGAAACCGTTTACGCCCAGACGCTGTATCAAATTGGCGCGCTGGCTGCGATTACCTGTGCGCAAGGCGGCGTAATGCGTCATGTCAAACCGCACGGCATGTTATACAACCAGGCGGCGAAAGAGAAACAACTGGCAGACGCCATCGCCAGAGCGGTATACGCTTGCGATCCGGCGTTGATTCTCGTTGGGCTGGCGGGAAGCGAGCTGATTCGTGCAGGCAAGCGATATGGTCTGATAACGCGCGAGGAAGTGTTTGCCGATCGCGGTTATCAGGCTGACGGCTCGCTGGTGCCGCGAAGCCATCCTGGTGCGTTGATTGAAAACGAAGAACAGGCGCTGGCGCAAACGTTGGAGATGGTGCAACACGGCAGAGTCAAAAGTATTACCGGTGAATGGGCAGCGGTCACGGCGCAAACGGTCTGCTTGCATGGCGACGGCGAGCACGCACTGGCGTTCGCCCGCCGCTTACGAACTGCATTTGCCGAAAAGGGGATTGTTGTTGCAGCATAATCCCGCTGAATAAAAAATGAAAAAAGGATATCACCATGCCTGAAGGCCCGGAGATCCGCCGTGCAGCGGATAACCTGGAGGCGGCGATCAAAGGCAAACCCCTGACGGATGTCTGGTTTGCTTTCCCGCAGTTAAAACCTTATCAATCACAACTTATCGGTCAACGCGTTAGCCATGTGGAAACGCGTGGTAAAGCGTTGTTAACTCATTTTTCCAACGGCTTAACACTCTATAGTCATAATCAGCTTTACGGCGTCTGGCGCGTGGTTGATACCGGCGAAGAGCCGCAGACCAAGCGAGTACTGCGGGTAAAACTGCAAACGGCTGACAAAACCATTCTGCTTTATAGCGCCTCGGATATTGAGATGTTGACACCGGAACAACTGACCACGCATCCGTTTTTACAACGCGTGGGTCCCGATGTACTGGATCCGAATCTGACGCCGGAGGTGGCAAAGCAGCGGTTATTGTCTCCGCGCTTCCGTAACCGTCAGTTTGCCGGATTACTGCTCGATCAGGAGTTTCTGGCAGGACTTGGCAATTATCTGCGGGTGGAGATCCTCTGGCAGGTTGGGTTGACCGGAAGCCATAAAGCGAAAGATCTTAACGCGGCGCAACTGGATGCACTCGCGTACGCGTTACTGGATATTCCTCGACTTTCTTACGCTACGCGGGGGCAGGTGGATGAGAATAAACATCATGGGGCACTGTTTCGCTTTAAGGTTTTTCATCGTGATGGCGAACAGTGCGAACGCTGTGGTGGCATTATTGAGAAAACCACGTTGTCCTCGCGCCCGTTTTACTGGTGCCCTGGCTGCCAGCACTAGGCCGTACGTTTCGGCGCATAGGTTGAAATAAACCGCGCAATGGCAGGCCCTGTCAGCAAAATACTGAACAGGCGCAGGGTTTGCATCGCCATAATGAGCGCCATATCGGCATTGCTCCCTGCGGCGATGACCGCCACGGTATCAAGCCCGCCGGGGCTGGTGGCGAGATAAGCGGTCATAAAGTCGATATGCATAAACTGGGTCAGTCCCCACGCCATACCTGCACAAATAGCCAGCAGAGCAAAAATCGACAGCAGGATTTGTGGCAGTGGCCGCAATGCCCGCAGTAAGATTTGCTTATCGAAACCGAGACCAATTCGCCAGCCAATCGCCATATAGGCCATTGCCAGCAGCCATTCCGGGAGTTCAATCGTGATGAGCTGACCAGACTGGAGCACTGCACCTGCCAGCATCGGGATAAGCATCGTACCGGAAGGAAGACGTAGTAGGCGTCCCGCCGTACCGGCAACGACCGCGAGCAAAATCGTAAGCAGGAGATTAATACTCACTGGCGGGAACCAGATGATCTGCTGGTTAACCGCTTCAGCGTTATCGCCCAGCATCATCCGCGTAACCAGTACAGCCGCCCCCGCGACGAACAACACTCGCAGATATTGCATAAACGCCACCAGGCGAATATCTGCGCCGTAATCTTGCGCCATAGCGACCATTGCCGCCGCGCCGCCAGGAGAAGAGCCCCATGCACCAGTATTTCCGGGCAGTGAGCTATAACGTACCAATAACCATCCCACAACGGCGCTGGAAAGCAGCGTCACCAGTAAAATCGCTAACACCACCGGCCAGTTGACGGCCAGGGTGGTGAGAATCGAACCTGTGAGGTTTTGTGCAATCATGCAGCCAAGAATGGCCTGCGCGGCGAGAAAAGCGGAGCGGGGGAGTTGCAGAGGCGTTCCGCGCATACTAAAGATGATCCCGGCTATCATCGGCCCAAGTAAGAGCGCTGCCGGGAGATGTAATCCGAGGAAGCCAATAGAAAGGAGAAGTGACAGCACACATAACATTCCCCACTGTAATATTGGCATTCTGCACTCCCTGAATCTTAAAAAGGTGTATCGATACAGCATAAAGAATGCCGGGCAGGGAAAAAATAACGGTAATCAATAAAACCCGGGAAATTGGCAATGATCCGAAGAAGCCTCTTCGGCTGGAAAGGGCAAAAGACTAAATGAGTTGTCGTTATTTTAAATTGCTGCAACATCGTATGGCGACGAATATTCAGTACGCGGATATTTTGCAGACCGGTAATGTGATATTTCAGCGGAGTAATAGGCTGACCGAAGGAGAGGCTGATGGTTTGCTTTTCATCCTGCGCGTCGGCGTCATTGTATTTGTGCCCGATTACAGTTTTTTGTCGATGACATAACTAACGAACAAAAAAGCCCGCCAGATGTTCAGGCGGGCTAAACGGATATACGGTTTATACTCGTCATACTTCAAGTTGCATGTGCTGCGACTGCGTTCGCTCACCCCAGTCACTTACTTATGTAAGCTCCTGGGGATTCACTCGCTTGCCGCCTTCCTGCAACTCGAATTATTTAGAGTATAAATCAGACAATAATTAATGTTTAACATCTGATTTAAAGTCACGTTTTTCATAGCCGGTATACAGCTGACGCGGACGGGCGATCTTCATGCCCTCACTGTGCATTTCGCTCCAGTGCGCGATCCAGCCGACAGTACGGGCCATGGCGAAGATGACTGTGAACATGGAAGATGGAATACCCATCGCTTTCAGGATGATACCAGAGTAGAAATCGACGTTCGGGTACAGTTTCTTCTCGATAAAGTACGGGTCGTTCAGCGCGATATTTTCCAGCTCCATAGCCACTTCCAGCAGGTCATCTTTCGTGCCCAGCTCTTTCAGGACTTCGTGACAGGTTTCACGCATTACGGTGGCGCGCGGGTCGTAATTTTTGTACACGCGGTGACCGAAGCCCATCAGACGGAAAGAGTCATTCTTGTCTTTCGCTCGACGAACAAATTCCGGAATGTGTTTAACAGAGCTGATTTCTACCAGCATTTTCAGCGCGGCTTCGTTAGCACCACCGTGCGCCGGTCCCCACAGTGAAGCAATACCTGCTGCGATACAGGCAAACGGGTTCGCACCCGAAGAGCCAGCGGTACGTACGGTGGAGGTAGAGGCGTTCTGTTCATGATCAGCGTGCAGGATCAGAATACGGTCCATAGCACGTTCCAGAATCGGATTAACTTCATACGGTTCGCACGGCGTGGAGAACATCATATTCAGGAAGTTACCGGCGTAGGAGAGATCATTACGCGGGTAAACAAATGGCTGACCAATGGAATACTTGTAACACATCGCGGCCATGGTCGGCATTTTTGACAGCAGGCGGAACGCGGCAATTTCACGATGACGAGGATTGTTAACATCCAGCGAGTCGTGATAGAACGCCGCCAGCGCACCGGTAATACCGCACATGACTGCCATTGGATGTGAGTCGCGACGGAAGGCGTGGAACAGACGGGTAATCTGCTCGTGGATCATGGTATGACGGGTCACCGTAGTTTTAAATTCGTCATACTGTTCCTGAGTCGGTTTTTCACCATTTAGCAGGATGTAACAAACTTCCAGGTAGTTAGAGTCTCTCGCCAGCTGATCGATCGGGAAACCGCGGTGCAGCAAAATACCTTCATCACCATCAATAAAAGTAATTTTAGATTCGCAGGATGCGGTTGAAGTGAAGCCAGGGTCAAAGGTGAACACACCTTTTGAACCGAGAGTACGGATATCAATAACATCTTGACCCAGCGTGCCTTTCAGCACATCCAGTTCAACAGCTGTGTCCCCGTTGAGGGTGAGTTTTGCTTTAGTATCAGCCATTTAAGGTCTCCTTAGCGCCTTATTGCGTAAGACTGCCGGAACTTAAATTTGCCTTCGCACATCAACCTGGCTTTACCCGTTTGTTATTTGGCTCACCGCTCTGCGAAAGAGGGGAAAACCTGGGTACAGAGCTCTGGGCGCTTGCAGGTAAAGGATCCATTGATGACGAATAAATGGCGAATCAAGTACTTAGCAATCCGAATTATTAAACTTGTCTACCACTAATAACTGTCCTGAATAAATTGGTCAATACTTCCACACAGTTACATAAGTTAATATTAGGTGAAATAGTGACTCCATAACTTTTACGCATTATATGCTTTTCCTGGTGATGTTTGTAACAACTTTGTTTAATTATTGTCAAATTAGATGATTAAAAATTAAATTAATGTTGTTATCGTGACCCAGATCACTGTTCTGTATAAAACCAGACAAACTATATGTAGGTTAATTGTAATGATTTTGTGAACGGCCTATACTGCCGCCAGGTCTCCGGAACACCCTGCCATCCCGAGCCACCCAGCGTTGTAACGTGTCGTTTTCGCATCTGGAAGCAGTGTTTTGCATGACGCGCAGTTATAGAAAGGACGCTGTCTGACCCGCAAGCAGACCGGAGGAAGGAAATCCCGACGTCTCCTGGTAACAGAAAGCTAACCTCTGTGCCCGTAGTCCCCAGGGAATAATAAGAACAGCATGTGGGCGTTATTCATGATAAGAAATGTGAAAAAACAAAGACCTGTTAATCTGGACCTACAGACCATCCGGTTCCCCATCACGGCGATAGCGTCCATTCTCCATCGCGTTTCCGGTGTGATCACCTTTGTTGCAGTGGGTATCCTGCTGTGGCTTCTGGGTACCAGCCTCTCTTCCCCTGAAGGTTTCGAGCAAGCTTCCGCGATTATGGGCAGCTTCTTCGTCAAATTTATCATGTGGGGCATCCTTACCGCTCTGGCGTATCACGTCGTCGTAGGTATTCGCCACATGATGATGGATTTTGGCTATCTGGAAGAAACATTCGAAGCGGGTAAACGCTCTGCCAAAATCTCCTTTGTTATTACTGTCGTGCTTTCACTTCTCGCAGGAGTCCTCGTATGGTAAGCAACGCCTCCGCATTAGGACGCAATGGCGTACATGATTTCATCCTCGTTCGCGCTACCGCTATCGTCCTGACGCTTTACATCATTTATATGGTCGGTTTTTTCGCTACCAGTGGCGAGCTGACATATGAAGTCTGGATCGATTTCTTCGCCTCTGCGTTCACCAAAGTGTTCACCCTGCTGGCGCTGTTTTCTATCTTGATCCATGCCTGGATTGGCATGTGGCAGGTGTTGACCGACTACGTTAAACCGCTGGCTTTGCGCCTGATGCTGCAACTGGTGATTGTCGTTGCACTGGGGGGTTACGTGATTTATGGACTCGTTGTGGTGTGGGGTGTGTGATGAAATTGCCAGTCAGAGAATTTGATGCAGTTGTGATTGGTGCCGGTGGTGCAGGTATGCGCGCGGCGCTGCAAATTTCCCAGAGCGGCCAGACCTGTGCGCTGCTCTCTAAAGTCTTCCCGACCCGTTCCCATACCGTTTCTGCGCAGGGCGGCATTACCGTTGCGCTGGGTAATTCCCATGAAGATAACTGGGAATGGCATATGTACGACACCGTAAAAGGGTCGGACTATATCGGTGACCAGGACGCGATTGAATATATGTGTAAAACCGGGCCGGAAGCGATTCTGGAACTGGAACACATGGGCTTGCCGTTCTCTCGCCTTGATGATGGTCGTATCTATCAACGTCCGTTTGGTGGTCAGTCGAAAAATTTCGGCGGCGAGCAAGCGGCGCGTACTGCGGCAGCGGCTGACCGTACCGGTCACGCCCTGCTGCACACGCTCTATCAACAGAATTTGAAAAACCATACCACTATTTTTTCCGAGTGGTATGCGCTGGACCTGGTGAAAAACGCCGATGGCGCCATCGTCGGTTGTACTGCGCTGTGCATTGAAACCGGTGAAGTGGTTTACTTTAAAGCTCGCGCTACCGTGCTGGCGACCGGCGGCGCAGGCCGTATTTATCAGTCTACTACTAACGCTCATATCAATACCGGTGACGGCGTGGGTATGGCGATTCGTGCCGGTGTCCCGGTGCAGGATATGGAAATGTGGCAGTTCCACCCGACCGGCATTGCAGGTGCGGGCGTACTGGTCACCGAAGGTTGCCGCGGTGAAGGTGGTTACCTGTTGAACAAACATGGCGAACGCTTTATGGAGCGTTATGCGCCGAACGCCAAAGATCTGGCGGGCCGTGACGTGGTGGCGCGCTCCATCATGATCGAAATTCGTGAAGGTCGCGGCTGTGATGGTCCGTGGGGGCCACACGCAAAACTGAAACTTGACCACCTGGGTAAAGAAGTTCTCGAATCCCGCCTGCCGGGTATCCTTGAACTCTCCCGTACCTTCGCTCACGTCGATCCGGTGAAAGAGCCGATTCCGGTTATCCCAACCTGTCACTACATGATGGGCGGTATTCCGACCAAAGTGACCGGTCAGGCGTTGACGGTGAACGAGAAAGGCGAAGATGTGGTTGTTCCGGGGCTGTTTGCCGTTGGTGAAATCGCGTGTGTATCGGTACACGGCGCTAACCGTCTGGGTGGCAACTCGCTGCTGGACCTGGTGGTCTTTGGTCGCGCAGCTGGCCTGCATCTGCAAGAGTCTATCGCCGAGCAGGGCGCACTGCGCGATGCCAGCGAGTCTGATGTTGAAGCGTCTCTGGATCGTCTGAATCGCTGGAACAACAACCGTAACGGTGAAGATCCGGTGGCGATTCGTAAAGCACTACAAGAATGTATGCAGCATAACTTCTCGGTCTTCCGTGAAGGTGATGCGATGGCGAAAGGGCTTGAGCAGTTGAAAGTGATCCGCGAGCGCTTGAAAAATGCCCGTCTGGATGACACCTCAAGTGAGTTCAACACTCAGCGCGTTGAATGCCTGGAACTGGATAACCTGATGGAAACGGCGTATGCAACGGCTGTTTCTGCCAACTTCCGTACCGAAAGCCGTGGCGCGCATAGCCGCTTCGATTTCCCGGATCGTGATGATGAAAACTGGCTGTGCCACTCCCTGTATCTGCCTGAGTCGGAATCCATGACGCGCCGAAGCGTCAACATGGAACCGAAACTGCGCCCGGCATTCCCGCCGAAGATTCGTACTTACTAATGCGGAGACAGGAAAATGAGACTCGAGTTTTCAATTTATCGCTATAACCCGGATGTTGATGATGCTCCGCGTATGCAGGATTACACCCTGGAAGCGGAAGAAGGTCGCGACATGATGCTGCTGGATGCGCTTATCCAGTTGAAAGAGAAAGATCCCAGCCTGTCGTTCCGTCGCTCCTGTCGTGAAGGTGTGTGCGGTTCCGACGGTCTGAACATGAACGGCAAGAATGGTCTGGCCTGTATTACCCCGATTTCGGTACTCAACCAGCCGGGCAAGAAGATTGTGATTCGCCCGCTGCCTGGTTTACCGGTGATCCGCGATTTGGTGGTAGACATGGGACAATTCTATGCGCAATATGAGAAAATTAAGCCTTACCTGTTGAATAATGGACAAAATCCGCCAGCTCGCGAGCATTTACAGACGCCAGAGCAGCGTGAAAAACTCGACGGGTTGTATGAATGTATTCTCTGCGCATGTTGTTCAACCTCTTGTCCGTCTTTCTGGTGGAATCCCGATAAGTTTATCGGCCCGGCAGGCTTGTTAGCGGCATATCGTTTCCTGATCGATAGCCGTGATACCGAGACTGACAGCCGCCTCGACGGTTTGAGCGATGCATTCAGTGTATTCCGCTGTCACAGCATCATGAACTGCGTCAGTGTCTGTCCGAAAGGGCTAAACCCGACGCGCGCCATCGGCCATATCAAGTCGATGTTGTTGCAGCGTAATGCGTAAACCCAGGCCTGATAAAACGCACAAGCGTCGCATCAGGCAACCAGTGCCGGATGCGGTGTGAACACCTTATCCGGCCTACAAGTCATTACTCGTAGGCCGGATAAGCGCAGCGCATCAGGCGTAACAAAGAAATGCAGGAAATCTTTAAAAACTGCCCCTGACACTAAGACAGTTTTTAAAGGTTCCTTAGCGGACGCAGAAAACACGACAAGTCCGCAACAAGTGAACCCCGGCACGCACATCACTGTGCGTGGTAGTATCCACGGCGAAGTAAGCATACAAAAGATGCTTAAGGGATCACGATGCAGAACAGCGCTTTGAAAGCCTGGTTGGACTCTTCTTACCTCTCTGGCGCAAACCAGAGCTGGATAGAACAGCTCTATGAAGACTTCTTAACCGATCCTGACTCGGTTGACGCTAACTGGCGTTCGACGTTCCAGCAGTTACCTGGTACGGGAGTCAAACCGGATCAATTCCACTCTCAAACGCGTGAATATTTCCGCCGCCTGGCGAAAGACGCTTCACGTTACTCTTCAACGATCTCCGACCCTGACACCAATGTGAAGCAGGTTAAAGTCCTGCAGCTCATTAACGCATACCGCTTCCGTGGTCACCAGCATGCGAATCTCGATCCGCTGGGTCTGTGGCAGCAAGATAAAGTGGCCGATCTGGATCCGTCTTTCCACGACCTGACCGAAGCAGACTTCCAGGAGACCTTCAACGTCGGTTCATTTGCCAGCGGCAAAGAAACCATGAAACTCGGCGAGTTGCTGGAAGCCCTCAAGCAAACCTACTGCGGCCCGATTGGTGCCGAGTACATGCACATTACCAGCACCGAAGAAAAACGCTGGATCCAACAGCGTATCGAGTCTGGTCGCACGACATTCAATAGCGAAGAGAAAAAACGCTTCTTAAGCGAACTGACCGCCGCTGAAGGCCTTGAACGTTACCTCGGCGCAAAATTCCCTGGCGCAAAACGCTTCTCGCTGGAAGGCGGTGACGCGTTAATCCCGATGCTTAAAGAGATGATCCGCCACGCTGGCAACAGCGGCACCCGTGAAGTGGTTCTCGGGATGGCGCACCGTGGTCGTCTGAACGTGCTGGTGAATGTGCTGGGTAAAAAACCGCAAGACTTGTTCGACGAGTTTGCCGGTAAACATAAAGAACACCTTGGCACAGGTGACGTGAAATACCACATGGGCTTCTCGTCTGACTTCCAGACCGATGGTGGCCTGGTGCACCTGGCGCTGGCGTTTAACCCGTCTCACCTTGAGATTGTCAGCCCGGTCGTTATCGGTTCTGTTCGTGCCCGTCTGGACAGACTCGATGAGCCGAGCAGCAACAAGGTGCTGCCAATCACCATCCACGGTGACGCCGCTGTCACCGGGCAGGGCGTGGTTCAGGAAACTCTGAACATGTCGAAAGCGCGTGGTTATGAAGTTGGCGGTACGGTACGTATCGTTATCAACAACCAGGTTGGCTTCACCACCTCTAACCCGCTGGATGCCCGTTCGACGCCGTACTGTACTGATATCGGTAAGATGGTTCAGGCACCGATTTTCCATGTTAACGCGGATGATCCGGAAGCCGTTGCCTTTGTGACCCGTCTGGCGCTCGATTTCCGTAACACCTTTAAACGTGATGTCTTCATCGACCTGGTGTGCTACCGCCGTCACGGCCACAACGAAGCCGACGAGCCGAGCGCAACCCAGCCGCTGATGTATCAGAAAATCAAAAAACATCCGACGCCGCGCAAAATCTACGCTGACAAACTGGAGCAGGAAAACGTCGCGACGCTGGAAGATGCCACTGAGATGGTTAACCTGTACCGCGATGCGCTGGATGCTGGCGATTGCGTAGTGGCAGAGTGGCGTCCGATGAACATGCACTCTTTCACCTGGTCGCCGTACCTCAACCACGAATGGGACGAAGAGTACCCGAACAAAGTTGAGATGAAGCGCTTGCAGGAACTGGCTAAACGTATCAGTACGGTGCCGGAAGCGGTTGAAATGCAGTCTCGCGTTGCCAAAATTTATGGCGATCGTCAGGCAATGGCTGCCGGTGAAAAACTGTTCGACTGGGGCGGCGCGGAAAACCTCGCCTACGCTACGCTGGTTGATGAAGGCATTCCGGTTCGCCTGTCGGGTGAAGACTCCGGTCGCGGTACGTTCTTCCACCGCCACGCGGTGATCCACAACCAGTCCAACGGTTCCACTTATACGCCGCTGCAACATATCCATAATGGCCAGGGGGCGTTCCGCGTCTGGGACTCTGTGCTTTCTGAAGAAGCCGTGCTGGCATTTGAATACGGATATGCCACCGCAGAACCACGCACTCTGACTATCTGGGAAGCGCAGTTCGGTGACTTCGCTAACGGTGCGCAGGTGGTTATCGATCAGTTCATCTCCTCTGGCGAACAGAAATGGGGTCGGATGTGTGGTCTGGTGATGTTGCTGCCACATGGTTACGAAGGGCAGGGGCCGGAGCACTCCTCCGCGCGTCTGGAACGTTATCTGCAACTCTGCGCTGAGCAGAATATGCAGGTTTGCGTACCGTCTACCCCGGCACAGGTTTACCACATGCTGCGTCGTCAGGCGCTGCGCGGGATGCGTCGTCCACTGGTCGTGATGTCGCCGAAATCGCTACTGCGTCACCCGCTGGCGGTTTCCAGCCTCGAAGAACTGGCGAACGGCACCTTCCTGCCAGCCATCGGTGAAATCGACGAGCTTGATCCGAAGGGCGTGAAGCGCGTAGTGATGTGTTCTGGTAAGGTTTATTACGATCTGCTGGAACAACGCCGTAAGAACAATCAACACGATGTCGCCATTGTGCGTATCGAGCAACTCTACCCGTTCCCGCATAAAGCGATGCAGGAAGTGTTGCAGCAGTTTGCTCACGTCAAGGATTTTGTCTGGTGCCAGGAAGAGCCGCTCAACCAGGGCGCATGGTACTGCAGCCAGCATCATTTCCGTGAAGTGATTCCGTTTGGGGCTTCTCTGCGTTATGCAGGCCGCCCGGCCTCTGCCTCTCCGGCGGTAGGGTATATGTCCGTTCACCAGAAACAGCAACAAGATCTGGTTAATGACGCGCTGAACGTCGAATAAATAAAGGATACACAATGAGTAGCGTAGATATTCTGGTCCCAGACCTGCCTGAATCTGTAGCCGATGCCACCGTCGCAACCTGGCATAAAAAACCCGGCGACGTAGTCGTACGTGATGAAGTGCTGGTAGAAATCGAAACTGACAAAGTGGTACTGGAAGTACCGGCATCAGCAGACGGCGTTCTGGATGCAGTTCTGGAAGATGAAGGTACAACCGTAACATCTCGTCAGATCCTCGGTCGCCTGCGTGAAGGCAACAGCGCCGGTAAAGAAACCAGCGCCAAAACTGAAGAGAAAGCGTCCACTCCGGCGCAACGCCAGCAGGCGTCTCTGGAAGAGCAAAACAACGATGCGTTAAGCCCGGTGATCCGCCGCCTGCTGGCTGAACACAACCTCGACGCCAGCGCTATTAAAGGCACTGGTGTCGGTGGTCGTCTGACCCGTGAAGATGTGGAAAAACATCTGGCGAAAGCCCCGGCGAAAGAGTCTGCACCAGCAGCAGCCCCGGCGGCGCAACCGGCCCTGGCTGCACGTAGCGAAAAACGTGTTCCGATGACTCGCCTGCGTAAGCGTGTGGCAGAGCGTCTGCTGGAAGCGAAAAACTCCACCGCCATGCTGACCACGTTCAACGAAGTCAACATGAAGCCGATTATGGATCTGCGTAAGCAGTACGGTGAAGCGTTTGAGAAGCGCCACGGCATCCGTCTGGGCTTTATGTCCTTCTACGTGAAAGCGGTGGTTGAAGCCCTGAAACGTTACCCGGAAGTGAATGCGTCTATCGACGGCGATGATGTGGTTTACCACAACTATTTCGACGTCAGCATGGCGGTTTCTACGCCGCGCGGCTTGGTGACGCCAGTTCTGCGTGATGTCGATACCCTCGGCATGGCAGACATCGAGAAGAAAATTAAAGAGCTGGCAGTTAAAGGCCGTGACGGCAAGCTGACGGTTGAAGATCTGACCGGTGGTAACTTCACCATCACCAACGGTGGTGTGTTCGGTTCCCTGATGTCTACACCTATCATCAACCCGCCACAGAGCGCAATTCTGGGGATGCACGCTATCAAAGATCGGCCGATGGCAGTGAATGGTCAGGTTGAGATCCTGCCGATGATGTACCTGGCGTTGTCCTACGATCACCGTCTGATCGATGGTCGCGAATCCGTGGGCTTCCTGGTAACGATCAAAGAATTACTGGAAGATCCGACGCGTCTGCTGCTGGACGTATAGTAGTTTAAGTTTCACCTGCACTGTAGACCGGATAAATCCGACAACCGATGCCTGATGCGACGCTGACGCGTCTTATCAGGCCTACGGATGATCACAATTTTAGGTCGGATAAGGCGTTCACGCCGCATCCGACAATACCTGAACGCAAGACGTCATATTCGGTCTATGGTTTAAAAGATAACGATTAATGAAGGATGGACAGAACACATGAACTTACATGAATATCAGGCAAAACAACTTTTTGCCCGCTATGGCTTACCAGCACCGGTGGGTTATGCCTGTACTACTCCGCGCGAAGCAGAAGAAGCCGCTTCAAAAATCGGTGCCGGTCCGTGGGTAGTGAAATGTCAGGTTCACGCTGGTGGCCGCGGTAAAGCGGGCGGTGTGAAAGTTGTAAACAGCAAAGAAGACATCCGTGCTTTTGCAGAAAACTGGCTGGGCAAACGTCTGGTAACGTATCAAACAGATGCCAATGGCCAACCGGTTAACCAGATTCTGGTTGAAGCAGCGACCGATATCGCTAAAGAGCTGTATCTTGGTGCCGTTGTAGACCGTAGTTCCCGTCGCGTGGTCTTTATGGCCTCCACTGAAGGCGGCGTAGAAATCGAAAAAGTGGCAGAAGAAACTCCGCACCTGATCCACAAAGTTGCGCTTGATCCGCTGACCGGCCCGATGCCGTATCAGGGACGCGAGCTGGCGTTCAAACTGGGTCTGGAAGGTAAACTGGTTCAGCAGTTCACCAAAATATTCATGGGCCTGGCGACCATTTTCCTGGAGCGCGACCTGGCACTTATCGAAATCAACCCACTGGTTATTACCAAACAGGGTGACTTGATTTGCCTCGACGGCAAACTGGGCGCTGACGGCAACGCACTGTTCCGCCAGCCTGATCTGCGCGAAATGCGTGACCAGTCGCAGGAAGATCCGCGTGAAGCACAGGCTGCACAGTGGGAACTGAACTACGTTGCGCTGGATGGTAACATCGGTTGTATGGTTAACGGCGCAGGTCTGGCGATGGGCACCATGGACATCGTAAAACTGCACGGCGGCGAACCGGCTAACTTCCTTGACGTTGGCGGCGGCGCAACCAAAGAACGTGTAACCGAAGCGTTCAAAATTATCCTCTCTGACGACAAAGTGAAAGCCGTTCTGGTTAACATCTTCGGCGGTATCGTTCGTTGCGATCTGATCGCTGACGGTATCATCGGCGCGGTAGCGGAAGTGGGTGTTAACGTACCGGTCGTGGTACGTCTGGAAGGTAACAACGCCGAACTCGGCGCGAAGAAACTGGCTGACAGCGGCCTGAATATTATTGCAGCAAAAGGTCTGACGGATGCCGCTCAGCAGGTTGTTGCCGCAGTGGAGGGGAAATAATGTCCATTTTAATTGATAAAAACACCAAGGTTATCTGCCAGGGCTTTACCGGTAGCCAGGGGACTTTCCACTCTGAACAGGCCATTGCATACGGCACTAAAATGGTTGGCGGCGTAACCCCAGGTAAAGGCGGTACTACCCATCTCGGCCTGCCGGTATTCAACACTGTGCGTGAAGCTGTTGCTGCTACTGGCGCTACTGCTTCTGTTATCTACGTACCGGCTCCGTTTTGCAAAGACTCTATTCTGGAAGCTATCGATGCCGGCATCAAACTGATTATCACCATCACTGAAGGCATCCCGACGCTGGATATGCTGACCGTGAAAGTGAAACTGGATGAAGCAGGCGTTCGTATGATCGGCCCGAACTGTCCGGGTGTTATCACCCCGGGTGAGTGCAAAATCGGTATTCAGCCTGGTCACATTCACAA
Source organism: Escherichia sp. MOD1-EC7003 (assembly GCF_002965065.1). GTDB lineage: Bacteria > Pseudomonadota > Gammaproteobacteria > Enterobacterales > Enterobacteriaceae > Escherichia. The sequence goes on along the minus strand of NZ_PTRE01000038.1, from coordinate 5,251 downwards.
ACCGGGTAAAGTGGGTATCGTTTCCCGTTCCGGTACACTGACCTATGAAGCGGTTAAACAGACCACGGATTACGGTTTCGGTCAGTCGACCTGTGTTGGTATCGGCGGCGACCCGATCCCTGGCTCTAACTTTATCGATATCCTCGAAATGTTCGAAAAAGATCCGCAGACCGAAGCGATTGTGATGATCGGTGAGATCGGCGGTAGCGCCGAAGAAGAAGCCGCGGCGTACATCAAAGAGCACGTTACCAAGCCTGTAGTGGGCTACATCGCTGGTGTGACTGCGCCGAAAGGCAAACGTATGGGTCACGCGGGTGCCATCATTGCCGGTGGTAAAGGGACAGCGGATGAGAAATTCGCTGCTCTGGAAGCCGCAGGCGTGAAAACCGTTCGCAGCCTGGCCGATATCGGTGAAGCACTGAAAACTGTGCTGAAATAAATATCTGTAATAAGAAATAGCCCTCGCCGCTTCCCTCTACAGGAATGGCGAAGGGCTATCGGTTTCGACATGGTTGGCCATCGTATGATGGCCTTTTTTATGCTTATCGCGATAATTTTCGCTGCGCTATCAGGGTAAATTTATAGTCATCGGTATTAAAAGCGTTGCGGCTATATTCAAACCCCCGACCATCAACTAAATATCCACGCGATACTTTTTCAAGAATCGGCTTAGTCTGGCTGATATTAAGCAGACGGCTCATCTCTTCGGTTGGCATCAGAGGAATGATTTCCTGTTCGCTACGATCGATAACCATTTTCTTCACTTCTTCGATAAAGTGATATTTCGAATTTTCCATGACCTGCCAGGTGAGATCCGGGAACAACGCAAGTGGCATCCAGGTTTCTTCCAGCGCCATTGGCTTTTGCTTGCGATAGCGCACGCGCTTCACATGCCACACACGATCCTGCGCGGTGATTTGTAGCTGTTGCTGAAGAAAATCGTCAGCCGGAATCACTTCAAATATCAGGACTTCACTGTGTGTATCGACGTGACGGTCCGACAGTTTTTCATCAAAACTGGTTAACTGAAAAATATCGTAATTGACCCGCTCTTCTTTGACGTAAGTCCCGCTGCCCTGAATGCTTTCGAGGATCTGTTGCTCGACTAACTGGCGCAAAGCCTGACGCACCGTAACCCGGCTGACACCAAACTCTGTTTGTAGCGCTGATTCAGTGGGTAACGCATCGCCAGGTTTAAGCTCGCCACGCGCAATTTGCTCACGAATGCGATCGGCAATCTGTCGATATAAGGGTTTCCGTCCCATGATTTAGCATCTCATCAATACGAATTTAGCCATTATGCCTGATAAATTCATCCTGTAAATAATACAAATACAATACAAATAATTTCAATCAAGTGGAATTGATCACATAATAGTATTATTTTATCGGACACACTGGCGCGACTATAAAAACGATCAAGTGAGGATCATGATGAATCTGACGACTCTGACCCACCGCGATGCGTTGTGTCTGAATGCGCGCTTTACCAGCCGTGAAGAGGCCATCCACGCGTTGACTCAACGTCTTGCTGCTCTGGGGAAAATTTCCAGTCTTGAGCAATTTCTGGAAGAAGTGTATCGCCGTGAAAGCCTTGGCCCGACCGCCTTAGGTGAAGGGTTGGCTGTGCCGCATGGCAAAACTGCTGTGGTAAAAGAAGCGGCGTTTGCGGTCGCCACACTCAGCGAGCCGCTTCAGTGGGAAGGTGTTGATGGCCCGGAAGCGGTTGATTTAGTGGTGTTGCTGGCGATTCCCCCCAATGAAGCGGGTACTACGCATATGCAACTGCTTACCGCGCTGACCACGCGCCTGGCAGATGATGAGATCAGGGGGCGTATACAGTCGGCAACGACGTCTGATGAATTGCTCTCGGCGCTGGATGACAAGGGGGATACGCAACATACTGCCTCTTTTTCCAACGCGCCAACTATTGTCTGCGTAACGGCCTGCCCGGCGGGTATTGCTCACACCTACATGGCTGCGGAATATCTGGAAAAAGCCGGACGCAAACTCGGCGTGAATGTCTTTGTTGAAAAGCAGGGTGCTAATGGCATTGAAGGACGTTTAACAGCGGATCAATTGAATGCCGCCACTGCCTGTATTTTTGCGGCAGAAGTTGCCATTAAGGAGAATGAGCGTTTTAACGGCATTCCCGCGCTTTCTGTGCCTGTTGCCGAGCCGATTCGCCATGCAGAAGCGTTGATTCAACAAGCGCTTACCCTCAAACGTAGCGGTGAGACGCGTACCGTACAGCAAGATACGCAACCGGTGAAAAGTGTCAAAACGGAGCTGAAACAGGCGCTGTTAAGCGGGATCTCTTTTGCAGTGCCGTTGATTGTCGCGGGGGGCACGGTGCTGGCGGTCGCGGTATTACTGTCGCAAATCTTCGGGCTACAAGATCTATTTAATGAAGAAAACTCCTGGTTGTGGATGTACCGCAAACTGGGCGGCGGGATGCTCGGGATTTTGATGGTGCCGGTGCTGGCAGCCTATACCGCCTATTCGCTGGCAGATAAACCGGCGTTAGCGCCGGGCTTTGCGGCTGGACTTGCCGCCAATATGATCGGTTCCGGGTTTCTTGGCGCGGTCGTTGGCGGATTGATAGCCGGTTATCTGATGCGCTGGGTAAAAAATCACTTGCGTCTTAGCAGTAAATTCAATGGATTCCTGACTTTTTATCTCTACCCTGTTCTCGGTACGTTGGGAGCGGGCAGTCTGATGCTGTTTGTGGTGGGAGAACCTGTCGCCTGGATCAATAACTCGCTTACCGCCTGGCTAAACGGTCTGTCAGGAAGTAACGCGCTGTTGCTGGGTGCCATTCTCGGTTTTATGTGTTCCTTTGACCTTGGAGGGCCAGTGAACAAAGCCGCTTATGCATTCTGCCTGGGCGCAATGGCGAACGGCGTTTACGGCCCGTATGCCATTTTCGCCTCCGTCAAAATGGTTTCGGCATTTACCGTAACCGCTTCCACGATGCTCGCACCGCGCCTGTTTAAAGAGTTTGAAATTGAGACCGGGAAATCCACCTGGCTGTTAGGGCTGGCTGGTATTACCGAAGGGGCGATCCCGATGGCGATTGAAGATCCGCTGCGGGTTATTGGTTCGTTTGTGCTGGGCTCTATGGTAACGGGCGCTATCGTCGGCGCGATGAATATCGGCCTTTCGACACCCGGTGCCGGCATTTTCTCGCTCTTTTTACTTCATGATAATGGCGCGGGCGGTGTTATGGCGGCAATTGGCTGGTTTGGTGCGGCATTGGTGGGGGCTGCAATCTCGACTGCAATTCTCCTGATCTGGCGGCGTCACGCGGTTAAGCATGGCAACTATCTGACTGATGGCGTAATGCCATAAACAAAAAGGAAACGACGATGAAAGCGGTATCTCGCGTTCACATCACCCCGCATATGCACTGGGATCGGGAGTGGTATTTCACCACCGAAGAGTCACGCATTCTGCTGGTCAATAATATGGAAGAGATCCTGTGCCGACTGGAACAGGGCAACGAATACAAATATTACGTACTCGACGGGCAAACGGCGATCCTCGAAGATTATTTCGCGGTGAAGCCGGAAAACAAAGACCGCGTGAAGAAACAGGTAGAAGCAGGCAAGTTGATTATCGGCCCCTGGTATACCCAGACCGATACCACGATTGTTTCTGCGGAATCCATCGTCCGTAATCTGATGTACGGAATGCGTGACTGCCTCGCGTTTGGCGAGCCGATGAGAATAGGTTATTTACCAGATTCCTTTGGCATGTCCGCGCAACTGCCACATATCTACAATGGATTTGGCATTACCCGCACCATGTTCTGGCGTGGATGTTCTGAGCGCCACGGTACGGATAAAACCGAGTTTTTGTGGCAAAGCAGTGATGGTAGCGAAGTGACGGCGCAAGTGCTGCCGTTGGGTTATGCCATCGGCAAGTACTTACCTGCGGACGAAGACGGATTACGCAAACGCCTCGACAGTTATTTTGAGGTGCTGGAAAAAGCGTCTGTAACCAAAGAGATTTTGCTGCCGAATGGGCATGATCAGATGCCATTGCAGCAAAATATCTTCAAAGTGATGGAGAAGCTGCGCGAAATTTATCCTCAACGAAAGTTTGTGATGAGCCGCTTTGAAGAGGTATTCGAGCAGATTGAAGCGCAGCGTGAAAGTCTGGCAACCCTGAAAGGTGAATTTATCGATGGCAAATATATGCGCGTGCATCGCACCATCGGTTCCACGCGCATGGATATCAAAATTGCCCACGCGCGTATTGAAAATAAGATTGTTAATCTGCTGGAACCGCTGGCAACGCTGGCCTGGACGTTGGGTTTTGAATACCACCACGGCTTGCTGGAGAAAATGTGGAAAGAAATTTTAAAAAACCACGCCCATGACAGCATCGGCTGCTGCTGTAGTGACAAAGTTCATCGCGAAATCGTCTCCCGCTTCGAACTGGCTGAAGACATGGCGGATAATCTGCTGCGTTTCTACATGCGCAAAATTGCCGATAACATGCCACAGAGTGATGCCGACAAACTCGTGCTGTTTAACCTGATGCCCTGGCCGCGGGAAGAAGTGATCAACACCACTGTGCGGCTGCGCGCCAGCCAGTTTAATCTACGAGACGATCGCGGTCAGCCTGTACCGTATTTTATTCGCCATGCCCGTGAGATCGATCCGGGCCTAATCGATCGGCAAATCGTTCATTACGGTAATTACGATCCCTTTATGGAGTTTGATATTCAGATCAACCAGATTATCCCTTCTATGGGCTATCGCACGCTTTATATCGAAGCGAATCAGCCTGGCAACGTGATTGCGGCAAAAAGTGACGCTGAAGGGATACTGGAAAATGCTTTCTGGCAAATTGCGCTCAATGAGGATGGAACGCTACAACTGGTAGATAAAGACAGCGGTGTGCGCTATGACCGGGTGTTGCAAATTGAAGAAAGCTCTGATGATGGTGATGAATATGACTATTCACCTGCAAAAGAAGAGTGGGTAATTACTTCGGCGAATGTGAAACCGCAATGCGAGATTATTCAAGAGGCCTGGCAGAGTAGGGCTGTTATCCGCTATGAAATGGCGGTGCCGCGTAATCTGCATGAACGCAGCGCAAGACAATCCACTGGCAGAGTAGGGGTGGAGTTGGCTGTCACTCTGAGTGATAACAGCAGGCGCATTGATGTGGATATCAACCTTGTCAACGCCAAGATTATTGGCCGTTTTTCGCCATTTTTAATGTCCGCTATTGGTCATTA
>NZ_PTRE01000328.1 GCF_002965065.1 Escherichia sp. MOD1-EC7003 | reverse complement strand
CTCCCTGCCGGTTCGCGTATCTGGCTGGTTGCCGGTATCACCGATATGCGAAATGGTTTTAACGGCCTGGCATCAAACGTTCAGAACGTCCTGAAGGATGACCCGTTCTCCGGACACCTGTTCATCTTCCGCGGACGCCGGGGTGACCAGATAAAAGGGTTGTGGGCTGACAGTGACGGACTGTGCCTCTTCACCAAACGCCTGGAGCGGGGCCGCTTCATCTGGCCAGTCACCCGTGACGGCAAGGTGCACCTTACTCCGGCTCAGTTATCCATGCTTCTTGAAGGTATCAACTGGAAGCACCCGAAACGAACGGAACGCGCTGGAATCCGCATATAACCCGTTGTAAAG
>NZ_PTRE01000037.1 GCF_002965065.1 Escherichia sp. MOD1-EC7003 | reverse complement strand
ATGGACATTATTTTTGTAGAGCCGGAGGAAACAGACCAGACGGTTTAAATGAGCCGGTTACCCAGTACCGCCTTTCGTGCATTCATCTTAAATGTCCTTTTACTGCGAAAATGGACATTAGTATCGGAAACAGGAAAGGGAGGCGAAAGACGGTTTAAATGATGCGCTTACCATTAAGGTTCAGTCCGTAGTGCTGCTCCAGCAGGTGGGCCAGTAATGTTTGCCAGACCACGACGGGCGACAGATATGACGTCGTCGCCCGCAGCGTCGTTGCAGGTATAATTTTCATAACGATGTTCCGTATTAAGGAGGTTAAAACTCAGCGTTGAGTGGGATAAATAGCGATATAGACGTAACCACAGGAACCCAGCGTATCGGCTTCGCAGGTTAGTAGGTACATACCACCGCCATCTGCCAGCTTATAGGGCTTTTCTTTTGGCTTTGCAGTTTTCACTTTAACATCGGTTAGCGCCATGACATTCTCCGGCTTTTGATGAAGGGTATTTCCGCCAGTACCTAACCTGATACCCCCATGTACCCCTTGTATAACAAAGGTATCGTTAAAAACCATTGTTATACATCACATTTTTACCATTATGGGGGTGTTGATATTTTAAGGAAAAATAGCACCTCCTAATGCACCCCCAAAAACAACTTGATGTAGGTTGAAGCCAGTTGACCTCAGAATACAAGTAACGCCTGATATATAAGGGATTAAACGGGGATTTGTTGACGTCGGGAGAGTTCAGAAGAGGTTAATTGGCGGAAGATCACAGGAGTCGAACCTGCCCGGGACCGCTGGCGGCCCCAACTGGATTTGAAGTCCAGCCACCTCACCGGAGATGACGATCTTCCGCGCCTCGATTGCTACATGGAGGCGGGGCGCATTATAGCTACTTCCTTGAGTTTCTACATCCCCCTGATCAGTTTTTTCTGCTTAATACACGCAGCGCATTATCATGAAAACATTATAATTAATATGAAATTCATATTTTACAATGATATATGAGTGGAATTAACGCTACCACGATCACATAAAACAAGAATCATAAATTAATAATCAGATATCGGAATATTCGCTCTCACAGGGATGGTTTACAAAATGCGTTATCGGTCTCAGCACCCCTATAGCATCAAGGAAAAGCAGATGAAGAGTGAAGTGTTGTCCGTTAAAGAGAAAATTGGTTATGGCATGGGAGACGCCGCCAGCCACATTATTTTCGATAACGTAATGTTATATATGATGTTCTTTTATACCGATATTTTTGGCATCCCTGCCGGATTTGTCGGAACCATGTTTTTGGTCGCTCGTGCACTGGATGCGATTTCCGATCCTTGCATGGGGTTGTTGGCCGATCGAACGCGCTCTCGCTGGGGTAAATTTCGTCCGTGGGTACTGTTTGGCGCACTGCCATTCGGGATCGTCTGTGTACTGGCCTATAGCACGCCAGATCTCAGTATGAACGGCAAAATGATCTATGCAGCAATTACTTACACCCTACTTACCTTACTTTATACCGTCGTCAATATCCCTTACTGCGCATTGGGTGGTGTAATCACCAATGACCCGACTCAGCGTATCTCGCTGCAATCCTGGCGTTTTGTGCTGGCGACCGCGGGAGGCATGCTCTCTACTGTTCTGATGATGCCACTGGTTAATTTAATTGGTGGTGATAATAAACCACTCGGTTTCCAGGGCGGTATCGCGGTCCTTTCCGTGGTGGCATTCATGATGCTGGCATTCTGTTTCTTCACCACTAAAGAACGCGTTGAAGCACCACCTACAACGACGTCTATGCGGGAAGATTTACGTGATATCTGGCAAAACGACCAGTGGCGGATTGTCGGTTTACTAACCATTTTCAATATCCTGGCGGTGTGCGTACGCGGTGGGGCGATGATGTATTACGTCACATGGATTTTGGGTACGCCGGAAGTGTTTGTCGCTTTTCTCACCACTTATTGCGTGGGTAACCTGATTGGTTCCGCACTGGCAAAACCGCTGACCGACTGGAAATGTAAAGTCACTATCTTCTGGTGGACGAACGCCCTGCTGGCAGTGATTAGCCTCGCGATGTTCTTTGTTCCCATGCAGGCCAGCATCACTATGTTTGTCTTCATCTTCGTGATTGGTGTGTTGCATCAACTGGTGACACCTATCCAGTGGGTAATGATGTCCGATACCGTCGATTACGGCGAGTGGTGCAATGGTAAACGCCTGACCGGGATCAGTTTTGCTGGCACGCTGTTTGTGCTCAAACTGGGGTTGGCCTTCGGCGGCGCTCTTATCGGCTGGATGCTGGCTTATGGCGGATATGATGCGGCAGAAAAAGCGCAGAACAGCGCCACGATTAGCATCATTATCGCGCTATTCACGATTGTTCCGGCGATCTGTTATTTGCTGAGCGCGATTATCGCTAAACGCTACTACTCACTCACGACGCACAATCTGAAAACCGTTATGGAACAGCTGGCTCAGGGTAAACGCCGTTGCCAGCAACAATTCACCTCTCAAGAAGTGCAGAACTAAGGAACGGCAATGAAAATTAGCGATGGAAACTGGTTGATTCAACCTGGCCTCAATTTGATTCACCCGCTTCAGGTATTCGAGGTTGAACAGCAGGGTAATGAAATGGTGGTCTATGCTGCCCCCCGTGATGTACGTGAACGTACCTGGCAGCTTGACACGCCTTTATTTACGCTGCGCTTTTTCTCCCCACAGGAAGGTATTGTCGGGGGGCGGATTGAGCATTTTCAGGGGGCGCTGAATAATGGCCCTCATTATCCGCTCAATATTTTGCAGGACGTGAAGGTCACAATCGAAAACACAGAACGTTATGCTGAGTTTAAAAGTGGCAACTTAAGCGCGCGTGTCAGCAAAGGTGAGTTCTGGTCACTCGATTTTCTGCGCAACGGTGAACGTATTACCGGTAGTCAGGTGAAAAATAATGGCTACGTGCAGGACACGAATAATCAACGAAATTATATGTTTGAGCGGCTTGATCTTGGCGTTGGCGAAACAGTTTATGGTCTGGGAGAGCGCTTTACTGCCCTGGTGCGCAATGGTCAGACGGTAGAGACCTGGAACCGGGACGGCGGCACAAGTACTGAACAGGCGTATAAAAATATCCCGTTCTATATGACTAACCGTGGTTATGGGGTACTGGTCAATCATCCTCAATGCGTATCTTTTGAAGTGGGATCGGAGAAAGTCTCAAAAGTGCAGTTCAGCGTTGAGAGTGAATATCTCGAATACTTTGTTATCGACGGTCCGACGCAGAAAGCGGTACTTGATCGTTATACCCGCTTTACTGGTCGTCCGGCGCTGCCGCCCGCGTGGTCCTTCGGCCTGTGGCTAACCACTTCATTTACCACCAACTACGACGAAGCGACGGTAAACAGCTTTATCGATGGTATGGCGGAACGCAATCTGCCACTGCATGTTTTCCACTTTGACTGTTTCTGGATGAAAGCCTTCCAGTGGTGCGATTTTGAGTGGGAGCCGCTGACTTTCCCGGACCCGGAAGGGATGATCCGCCGCCTGAAAGCGAAAGGGCTAAAAATCTGCGTCTGGATTAACCCCTATATCGGGCAAAAATCCCCTGTCTTTAAAGAGTTACAAGAGAAAGGCTATTTACTCAAACGCCCGGACGGTTCGTTATGGCAGTGGGATAAATGGCAGCCAGGTCTGGCGATTTATGACTTTACCAATCCGGATGCCTGCAAATGGTACGCCGACAAACTGAAAGGTCTGGTCGCGATGGGCGTTGATTGCTTTAAGACCGACTTTGGCGAACGTATTCCAACCGATGTTCAATGGTTTGACGGTTCCGATCCGCAGAAAATGCATAACCATTATGCGTACATCTACAACGAACTGGTGTGGAACGTGCTCAAGGAAACCGTTGGTGAGGAAGAAGCCGTCTTGTTTGCTCGCTCGGCTTCCGTTGGTGCGCAGAAATTCCCGGTACACTGGGGTGGCGACTGTTACGCTAACTACGAATCAATGGCGGAAAGCCTGCGCGGTGGTTTGTCTATTGGCCTTTCAGGTTTTGGTTTCTGGAGCCACGATATCGGCGGCTTTGAGAATACCGCTCCGGCGCACGTTTACAAACGCTGGTGCGCGTTTGGTTTGCTCTCCAGCCATAGCCGTTTACATGGCAGCAAATCTTATCGTGTGCCGTGGGCCTACGATGATGAGTCCTGTGATGTGGTGCGCTTCTTCACGCAACTGAAATGCCGCATGATGCCGTATCTGTATCGTGAAGCTGCTCGTGCGAACGTGCGGGGTACGCCGATGATGCGGGCCATGATGATGGAGTTCCAGGACGATCCGGCTTGTGATTACCTTGACCGTCAATACATGTTAGGCGACAACGTGATGGTTGCGCCTGTGTTCACTGAAGCGGGCGATGTGCAGTTCTACCTGCCGGAAGGTCGTTGGACACACCTGTGGCACCCTACTGGCGCTGGGCAACAACGATCAACGTCCCGATTATGCGTGGCACGAAGGTACAGCATTCCACCTCTTTAATCTGCAAGACGGGCATGAAGCCGTCTGTGAAGTGCCCACTGCTGACGGTTCGGTGATCTTTACTTTAAAAGCAGCACGTATTGGCAACACGATTACTGTGACTGGTACGGGCGAGGCGAAGAACTGGACACTGTGCTTGCGCAATGTTGTGAAAGTAAATGGTCTGCAAGGCGGTTCGCAGGCTGAAAGTGAGCAGGGACTGGTGGTGACACCTCAAGGGAATGCGCTGACAATTACGTTGTAATCTATTGAAGAATGCCGGGTACGCATTGTTTGTGTTGTATCCGGTAAATAATCTCACCTCTGGTAATAAATATTTCTTTCATCGTATTTGCGAGCATGATCACAATCATTCATCGCGAAAATGTGATCTGTGCTGAAAAATATCTCTTAACCGCCCCGTTTTGTTTTATACATGTCCGGACTACGGACAGATTTTAGTATTGTTGTGAAATTATTCTGCTTTATATTTACCATCAGAGATGGCCACTGAAGCTCTTCCTCATGGAGCTTCTTAATCTGTGATAAGGGTAAAAAATGCAAATGATTACCTCGCGACAAAACAGATTATTACGACTCCTTTTACCACGAAGGGAATATACGACGATTGTTACGATTGCCGACTATTTGAATGTTTCGGAAAAAACCATTCAACGTGATTTACGTTTACTTGAGCAATGGCTGGAACAATGGAGAATAACCGTTGAGAAGCGTGCTGGCGCGGGTGTGATGTTAGGCGCAGAGAATATTACTGATTTACTGCATCTTGATCATTTGTTGGGAGCAGAATGTGAAGAAGTTGATGGCGTAATGAATAATGCCAGGCGCGTTAAAATAGCGTCGCAGTTATTAAGTGAAACACCGAATGAAACGTCGATCAGTAAATTGTCAGAGCGCTATTTTATCAGTGGAGCCTCTATTGTTAATGACCTGAGAGTGATTGAGTCCTGGCTTGCGCCGTTGGGGTTATCATTGATCCGCAGCCCAAGCGGTACGCACATTGAGGGTAGTGAAGGGCAAGTTCGTCAGGCAATGGCATTACTGATTAACGGCATTATTAACCATAATGAGCCGCAAGGCGTTGTGTATTCACGTCTGGATCCCGGAAGCTATAAAGCATTAGTTCATTATTTTGGTGAGGAAGAGGTGTTATTTGTCCAGTCATTGTTACTGGATATGGAAAATGAATTGAGTTGGTCTTTGGGAGAACCTTATTACGTTAACATCTTTACTCACATCCTTATTATGATGTATCGCAACACACACGGAAATGCGTTACCCAGAGAAGACGATCAAACCAGACTATATGACGAAAATATCTTTAATGTTGCCAGTCAGATGATTCATAAGATAGAGCGACGAATTGCGCATGCATTGCCCGATGATGAAGTCTGGTTTATTTATCAATATATCATTTCATCAGGTGTGGCGATTGATGGAAAAAAAGATGTGAGCATTATTTCGCATATGCAGGCCAGCAATGAAGCGCGTCTGATTACCTGGCGTTTAATTACGGTATTCAGTGATATCGTGGACTGCGACTTTAGTGAAGACAGCGCATTATATGATGGCTTATTGATTCATATTAAGCCGCTGATTAACCGACTGAATTATCGTATTCATATCCGCAATCCATTGCTGGAAGATATTAAATCAGAATTAGCGGACGTCTGGCGGTTGACGCAATATGTAGTGAATCAGGTATTTAAAATCTGGGGTGAGAATGCGGTGAGCGAGGATGAAGTGGGTTACCTGACCGTTCATTTTCAGGCCGCGATGGAACGACAAATTGCCCATAAACGCGTATTACTGGTCTGTTCAACCGGAATTGGAACTTCGCATCTACTGAAAAGCCGTATTCTGCGAGCGTTTCCTGACTGGACGATTGTTGATGTTATTTCAGCAGCGAATTTATCACAGGTTTTGCCTGACAATATCGAACTGATTATCTCGACCATTAATCTGCCTACAGTCACTATGCCGGTCGCTTATGTTACCGCTTTTTTTAATGATGCCGATATTAAACGGGTCACTGAAATGGTGATTACGGAGAAATTACATCATGCGACGTCTCGGGTCGTTGAAATTTAATGTCAGAATTTTATGAGGTATGACGAATGGACATAACAAAAATCCTGAATACGAATCGTGTTATTTTAGATATGCAAGCGACGAATAAAGAGGAGGCGATTGAAGAATTAACTAATCTTCTCAAAAAAGATGGTGCGATCGATTGTCGGGAAACCTTTATTAACGATGTCTGGCAACGCGAAGCGGAAGGCTCGACCGGTTTTGAAAATCATATTGCGATCCCGCATGGTAAATCTTCTGCGGTAATTAATACCACGCTGGCAATCGGGCGTACCCGGCAGGATATTCCCTGGGAAACGCTGGATGGCAGTAGCGTGCGCTGTATTATTTTATTTGCGGTACGTCTTGAAGATCAAAATACCACCCATATCCGTTTACTTTCCCAGGTCGCGGGCGCGCTGGCAGATGATGACATCATCGCGCAATTGTTGGTTGAGACGAGTCCGCAAAAAATCATTGATCTCTTTAGTCAGTATGCACAATCCGATGTCTGCTAAATAACAGGGAGTATGTCATGAATATTGTCTGTGTTGCCGCCTGTACGGCGGGTATTGCTCATACCTATATTGCTCGTGAAAAGTTAATCAAAGGGGCAAAAGCTCTGGGCCATACCATTAAAGTTGAAACCCAGGGAACTATTGGTACAGAAAATGAATTACAGGCGGCAGATATCTCTGCTGCTGACGTCGTAATTCTTGCTGTAGATGTGAAAATAAAAGGAGAAGAACGCTTCACCAATAAACGCATTGTGCGAGTAAAGACAGAGATCGTCATTAAATCGCCCGTTCAATTTCTTGAAAAGGTCGAAAAATCACTGGAAAACAAATGATCCTTATACTGGAGGGATCTTAATATGAACGAAAATAAAATTCCGGTTTCACAGGAAATTAAAAAACATTTATTAACCGGCATCTCGTGGATGATACCCCTTATTGTGGCCGCCGGGATATGTATTGCGTTGGGGCAAGTTCTTGGCGGTACAGATGTTGGTGAAAAAACAGGAACAATCCCGTGGATGCTTAATCAGATTGGTGGCTGGGGAATGGGGCTGATTGTACCACTGATTAGCGCGGCAATTGCCTATTCTATTGCCGATCGTCCTGGTTTTGCCCCAGGTTTGATTGTCGGCTTTCTCTGTGGGCAAATTCATACTGGATTTATTGGCGGCATGTTGGGTGGTTTTCTGGTGGGTTACACCATTTTGCTGCTTAAGCGTTATATTCGCCTGCCACAGTCGATGCAGGGACTCATGCCAATCATGGTGTTGCCGGTCTTGAGCACCATAATTGGCGGGCTGTTAATGATGACGCTGATTGGTAAACCCATCGCCTGGTTACAAGAAGCACTGATTCATTTGCTGGAGTCGATGCAGGGTGGTTCGCGCTTCCTGATGGGGGCAATACTCGGCGCGATGGCAACCTTCGATTTCGGTGGTCCGGTCAATAAAACCATGTCGCTGTTTTCCGATGGCTTGCTGGTCAGTGGCGTCTATGGGCCAGAAGCCGTGAAATTTGTCGGCTCCATCATCCCACCGTTTGGTATCACGCTTTCGTTCTTACTGACTCGCCATAAATACACCCGCGCGGAACGCGAGGCGCTGAAAGCTGCGTTTCCGATGGGGATCTGCATGATCACTGAAGGCGTCATTCCGATCGCCGCGCGCGACCTGTTACGCGTAGTGGGATCTTGCGTGGTGGCATCGGCGGTAGCGGGTGGATTGATCATGGTGTGGGGCGTGGAGAGTCCAGTTCCGCATGGCGGCATGTTTGTTGTGCCCTTGTTCACCCATCCTCTGCTGTTTTGCCTGGCGTTGGGTATAGGCACGGTGATTTGTGGCGTGATGCTTTCACTCTGGAAGAAACCGGTAACGGAACGCGACGAAGAGTTTGACGAACTGAGCGATCTAAAGCTGAAAGATGAAGAGATCACTTTCACCCTCGAATAACCGGAGGTCCTATGTTTGCCGATATGAAAAGTATGGTGATGAAAGCCTGGCATGAACACTACGCCTTGCTGGCGATCAACTGTATGAATCTGGAAAGTGCTCGCGCAGCTATCCGTGTGGCAGAGAAGAATCGCGCGCCGATAATTCTCAATCTTTATCAGGGACATTTGGCGCATTTTCCTGCACCTGTCGCGGCGGCAGTGGTTAAAACGCTGGCGGAATCTGCCTCAGTACCGGTCGCTTTGGCGCTTGATCATGGCAAAAATCCGGATTGTATTCGTCAGGCGTTTCGTGCTGGTTTCAGCGGGTTAATGATTGATGCTTCCGCTTTTCCCCTCGAGGAAAACGTGCGCCAGACCCGGGCGGTGGTGGAACTCGCCGCCAGCGCGCAGCTCTGCGTGGAGGGCGAACTGGGTCATCTGTCAGATGCGCCGCGTTACGATCATGCAACTAATGCGGATTTAATGACGCAACCCGCTGATGTGGAACCGTTTATTGCGCAGACCGGAATTGATTTATTAGCGGTTTCGGTCGGCACAGCGCATGGCATGTATGCGCCTGGCGTTATTCCCGCTATTGATTTTCAGCGTCTGGCAGAGATTTCGCACTGCTCGAGCGTGCCTCTGGCATTACACGGCGGTAGCGGTACGCCGTTCGATCAGCTCCAGCACTGCACGACGCTGGGCATAGCGAAAATTAATGTGGGGGCAGCCATTTTTGAACGGGGGAAATCCGCGCTCCTGCATACCCTCTGTCACGATATTTCCATTGAACTGGTGGATGCGCTGAAAGCTATGGAACAGGCTTTCGAAGAAGCGATTACACCGTATTTACAGGCGAGCGGCGCTCTCGGCAAAGCCTGATTCATTTTCTGTCATGCCTTTTATGCCAGTGCAATAACGCACCGGCAGGGCAGACTACACGCTGAAACTGGAGATTTAACATGTTAGTTTCGATGAAAGAATTACTGCAACCCACCCGCCAGCACGGCTTTGCCATTGGCGCATTTAATGTGGCAGATAACTGTTTCCTTCGCGCAGTCGTGGATGAAGCAGAAGCCACAAATACTCCGGCGATTATTGCTATCCATCCCAGCGAACATGATTTTGTGGGCGATGCCTTTTTCGCTCACGTTCGCGAAATTACCCAGCGTAGTCCGGTCCCGTTTGTCCTGCATCTCGACCATGGCGCGTCGGTGGAGCATGTTTTACGGGCGATTCGTTGTGGATTTACCTCAGTGATGATCGATGGCTCGCTGCTGCCGTATGAAGAAAACGTGGCGCTGACCGCAGAAGTGGTTCGCCTCGCTCACGCGGTTGGCGTGTCGGTCGAGGGGGAACTGGGGACCATCGGGCAAACCGGAACGTCGGTGGAAGGTGGCGTTTCACAAGTGACCTACACGGACCCAGCGCAGGCTGCCGATTTTATTGCTCGTACGGGGGCCGACACACTGGCGGTGGCGATTGGTACAGCACATGGCATCTATCCAAAAGGGATGCAGCCGAAGCTGCAAATGGATATTTTGCGCGATATTGCCGGGCGCATTGATATTCCGCTGGTGCTACACGGTGGTTCGGCAAACCCGGATGCGGAGATTGCTGAATCAGTTACGCTCGGTGTCGGCAAAATCAATATCTCCAGCGATATGAAATACGCCTATTTCCAGAAAGTGCGTGAAATTCTGGCTAAAGAGAGCTGGTGGGACCCGAACGTCATCTATCCGGATGCGATTAACGCGGCGCGGGAAGTTATTCGCCACAAAATGAAACTGTTCGGTTCGCTCGGTAAAGCATCACTGTACTAAGCCTAAAGGGCGGGGTGACCCGCCTTTTACGCAACAAGGAACGGGATATGCACTATCTGGGGTTGGATATTGGTGGGACCAAAATCGCCGCCGTCGTTATGGATGCACATGGTCGGGAAATTCGCCGTTTCCGCTGTCCGACGCAAAAGTCGACATATCAACAATTTGTCTCATGCGTTATGGCGTTTATCGAGCAGATTCGGCGAGATGTTCAACGACCGATGCTGACAGGGATCGCCTTACCCGGCAGCATCTCGCCGCTCACTGGCCTGATTAAAAACGCGAATATTCAGGTGATTAACGGTCATGCGTTACAAACTGATTTGCAGCAATTGCTTGGGCAGCCGGTAGTGATGGCCAATGATGGTAATTGTTTCGCGCTATCAGAAGCTTGCGACGGTGCCGGGCAAGATTATGACGTGGTCTTTGGCATTACGCTTGGCACGGGCTGTGGCGGTGGAATTGCTATCAATCAACGACCATTTACCGGGGCCTGGGGAAATGCTGCCGAATGCGGGCATATCACGTTGCCAGGTTATACGGAGCAGGACGATGGTCCATCAGTCAGTTGCTATTGCGGCAAAGATAACTGCGTGGAGTCGTTTGTTTCCGGCAGCGGCTTTAGTGAACGCTATCAACAGATGACGGGTAACTTGCTCACTCCTTCGGCGATTATCACCCTGGCGCAACGTGGTGATGCCTGTGCCAGGCAGCAGGTGGCGCGTTTTCGCCAGCAGCTTGCTCGAACACTGGCGACCATCGTTAATGTTGTTGACCCTGGCGTAATTGTCATCGGCGGCGGCCTTTCCAATGCGGAACTGCTTATCACCGATCTGAACGCAGAGGTCGCCCCACTGGTTTTCACCGATCAATTCACCACCCCTATTGTAAAAGCACAGCACGGCGACAGTAGCGGAATGCGTGGCGCTGCCTGGCTTGCTATGCGCAACGGAGAAGCCAATGAAACGTTCACAAATTAATTATGTTATTGATAAAGCACATGCCATTGCGCAGACCTTTCGCCTTTGTTTGCCAGAGTTCGCCTATTTTACGGTGGATGACTGGCTGCAGCGGGAACGAGATAACTGGCAAGAAGTGGTTGACTTACAGCTCGGTTGGGATATCACCGATTTTGGTCGTGGTGATTTCAACCAAACGGGACTAACACTGCTGACGATGCGCAACGGTGCGCTGGGATCGGCGGTATATCCCAAACCGTATGCTGAGAAAATGTTGCAGATCCAACAAGATCAGCAGACACCCTGGCATTTTCATACCCACAAAATGGAAGATATCCTCAATCGAGGTGGCGGTGATTTATGTATGCAGTTGGCCTGGGCCAACGAATACTGTCTCTGCGATGAGCAACGGGTCATAACGGTGAGTGTTGATGGTCAGCGGCGTACCGTGAAGCCAGGCGAAACGCTGGTACTGAAGCCGGGGCAGGGTATCTGTCTGCCGCCGCGTCTGTATCATCGCTTTTGGGCAGAAAAGGCGTTTGTTCTTGGCTGGGAAATTTCGATGGTAAATGATGACCAGCACGATAACCATTTCCTTGAGCCGGGAGGACGTTTTCCGGCAATAGAAGAAGATGAACCAGTGAAATGGTTATTGTGCAGTGAGTATGGAATTTTGTGCTAATAACGGGGGACGCTAACGCTGATATCCGTTAGCGCCCTAATTTTTACTGCACCGGCTCCGTCGATGTAACTTCGCCACTGGAAACTACGCCTGCATTCATAGTTTGAGTCACTTGCTGCTTTTCGGCGTTCACGGCATGCAATTGCCCGCTAACTGTGGGTTTTAGCGGGACATTAGCTTGAATATCGCCGCTGGCGGTAAGCTGAATATTACCGTCGCCAGTCAACGGTAATTCAGGCCATCCCCACTGTTGCAGAATATTCACCGGTACACCGCGTCCATTCAGGCTGATATGCGTCTGGCGTTGTGGTGTTTGTGAAACACTGGCGGTGGCTTCCAGAATGCCTTTTTCAGTAAATGCACTCAGTTCGCTGATATTCACCGTGCTGCTATTGGCAACCAGCGCCAGCGACGGGCGACGGACATCAACACGATTAAACGTCGCGGCGGCAGCATTCAGATTCGCTGAACCACTCCAGACGCCCCATTTATGATCGGTAACCAGCGTCAAATTGGCACCGTAACCATCGAGCGCGGTGAGCTGCCACGGGAAGTCAGGGGCGATATCAATGATCAGATTGCGACTGGCGCTAAATCTCTTCAGTTGCAGGCTGTTTAACCAACCCGGTGTCGTTTCCATCCACAACTGTCGCCAGTTTCTCGGCAAGGTATATTCCAGTCCGGCAATGGCAGCATCATCAAGGATCAGCGTTTTCCCGTCACGCAACCAGTTTCCTGACGTTCTGACCATGCCCCCTTCCCAGCGGCTGGTGAACTGGCGCAGCGCCACGCCCTGCGGGGAAAATTCCGCGTTTATAATCGGGTCAAATAAATGCAACGAACCATAAATGAACTCGCTGGCGTTCATCGACAGTTTGCCTTCCTGTGTCTGCCAGTCATCTTTACTGAAGGTCATGTTGCGCAAGCTGAGATCGAGGTCGGTCACCGCCCAGTCCGGACCTTGCAGGCGAGCATCGATCACTTCCAGGCGACCAATCTGCAACGACGGGATAGATCGTAATGGCGCAAAGAAGTCGGTTAGCGATTTTTCGCTTTGTAGACGGATATCTGCCAGGCGCAGATTTTCCACCTGCCAGCTGCCGTCGGCGTTACGCTGCGCGTTTCCGGTTAATGTCCCGCGGGCGATGTCGGCACCTAGGTTAGTCAGCGTAACGCGATCGTTATCAATACTGCCTTCAATCAGTACATTGGTGGCAGGAACATCATCGAGCGAAAGCGATCCGGCACTGAACTGAATTTGCGCCTTCGTACCCAGCACTTTACCGGCTTCTGGTGACCACGGAACCACGCCGCCATTTACTCGCTGCGCACTCAGTTTCCATTCGCTATTCGGGCTATTAAACGCCATATCACGCAGTTGCAGACGATCGGCTTTGAACGGCAGCGGCGCGGTCTGGTCGGTGAGATTCAGCGTCCCGTTTTCCAGCAGGATGGTATCGACATGGCGTGGTTCGGTCAGTTGCCGACTGCTTAGTGCAATGTCGACACTTTTTGCCACCAGAGTCGCTGGCTGACCATCACGACCAAACGTGACGTTCTCCAGCACGATATGAGATGGTGCAGAAAAGCGGTGATCCACCGCCCCGAAGGCCAGATGATAGTCGCTATTCCCGGAAACCCATGCGCTGATATGTTCTGCTCCCCAGCGGGTTTGCAGAAGAAAATAGAGGCCAGCGATCGCCACTAACAGAGCGATGAGAATGTAGAGAAGCAGCTTCCCAATAAATTTCATGGTCTTCCATCCCGTGAAATGCACATAAGGGAGTTATGCACGATTTACGCGCAATCCTCAAGGCAGGAATGGTGAAAGAGGTGAGACTGCGGCGGTAATTATCTTACCGCCGTCAGTGAATTACTGTTTTTCTGGTGGGAAAATCAGATTCAGCACGATGGCAGTAATACCGCCCGCGGCGATCCCAGAAGAGAGCAGATTTTTCAGCCATTCAGGGGCAAACTGCAAAATCAGTGGCTGCTGAGAAACGCCCAGCCCGACCGCAAGCGACAGCGCGATAATCAGAATCGCCCGACGGTTCAGCGGCTCACGAGACACAATGCGCACACCGGAGGCGGCGATGGTACCAAACATCACAAGCGTAGCGCCGCCCAGAACGGGTTCTGGAATATGTTGTACAAAACCGCTCACTGCCGGGAACAGGCCCAGCACGATCAACATCAGTGCGACGACAAAACCGACATAGCGGCTGGCAACACCGGTCAACTGGATCACGCCGTTGTTCTGCCCGAAGCAGGAGTTCGGGAAGGTGTTAAACACCGCCGAGACAAACGAGTTCAGGCCGTTTGCCAGTACGCCGCCTTTCAGGCGTTTCATGTACAGCGGACCGGACACTGGCTGTTCAGAAACGTCAGAGGTCGCTGTGATATCGCCAATGGTTTCCAGCGAAGTGATCATAAAGACCAGCATCAGCGGTAGCAGCAGGCTCCATTCAATGCCAAGACCGTAGTAGAGCGGGGTTGGCACCATAATCAGTTCTTGCGTCATCGGTTCGTTGCTTTCTGGCAACATGCCCATAAACCACGCCAGCGCATATCCAGCCGCCATCGCAATCACCAGTGAGGCCACGCGTAGGTAAGGGTTACGTTGACGGTTAAGCAGGATAATTAAGGCTAAAACCACGCCCGCCAGCAGCAGATTTTTCGGTGCGCCAAAGGTGTTATCGCTCATGGCTGCGTAACCGCCGCCAATGGATGTTAACCCAACCTGAATCAGCGACAGGCCGATAATCATCACCACGACGCCAGAAACCAGCGGCGTAATAATGCGGCGCGCCAGATGCAAAACGCGGGAGATCACCATCTCGGTGCAACTTGCCAGCATCAACGTGCCGAACAAAGCCGCCATCATGGTAGGAACATCAGCACCACCGGTCTTAAGCGCCGTACCGCCCATAATCAGCGGGGCAACAAAGTTAAAGCTGGTGCCCTGAATAGACAACAACCCGGAGCCAACCGGCCCCCAGGCCTTAATTTGAATAATCGACGCCACACCGGAGGCAAACAGCGACATACTAATAATGTGTTGCGTGTCTTGTGCCGGTAAACCCAGCGCCTGGCAGATTAATAGCGCAGGTGTGATCACCGCAACGAACATCGCCAGCAGATGCTGACAGGCGGCAAACAGGGTTTGAGGAAGCGGTGGACGATCTTCAAGACGGTAAATCAGTTCGCTGTTTTGAGTCTGCGCAACCGGTTGCGCATTTTCTGACTCGAGGGTGGAAACAGACATCGAAAACAATCCCGTGGTAGCAAAGCGGGCATTTTAGCTGACCAAAAGAGAAAAGCAAACGATTGCCATGTCCTCTTCTAAATATTTAAATGAGATAAATGAACTTTTTTATATAACTTTTGGTATTTTTCTGCTTAAAATCCATGCCATTTGTTCATTAACAGCTGAGAATTTGACCCAGGAAAGCATGACTCGATACCCGTCATATTTCATAAAGTTGCCACTGGCGATGAAGTATGACGAGTATGAAAGAGTGATGCGGATACAAAGGAGTAACTATGTTTCATCTCGATACTTTAGCAACGCTTGTTGCCGCAACGCTGACGTTGCTGCTCGGGCGCAAGTTGGTCCATTCCGTCTCCTTTTTGAAGAAATACACCATACCGGAACCTGTTGCGGGTGGTTTGTTGGTAGCGCTGGCGCTACTGGTACTGAAAAAAAGCATGGGCTGGGAAGTCAACTTTGATATGTCCCTGCGCGATCCGTTAATGTTGGCTTTCTTCGCCACCATTGGCCTGAACGCTAACATTGCCAGTTTGCGCGCTGGTGGGCGTGTGGTTGGCATCTTCCTGATTGTGGTTGTTGGCCTGTTGGTGATGCAAAATGCCATTGGCATTGGTATGGCGAGTTTGTTAGGGCTTGATCCGTTGATGGGGTTGCTGGCCGGTTCTATTACGCTTTCCGGCGGTCATGGTACGGGCGCTGCATGGAGTAAATTGTTCATTGAACGTTATGGCTTCACCAATGCGACGGAAGTGGCGATGGCCTGTGCAACGTTTGGTTTGGTGCTGGGCGGCTTGATTGGCGGTCCGGTGGCGCGCTATCTAGTAAAACACTCCACCACGCCGAACGGTATTCCGGATGACCAGGAAGTCCCGACGGCGTTCGAAAAGCCGGATGTGGGGCGCATGATCACCTCGCTGGTACTGATTGAAACTATCGCGCTGATTGCTATCTGTCTGACGGTGGGGAAAATCGTTGCGCAACTTTTGGCGGGCACCGCTTTTGAACTGCCAACCTTCGTTTGTGTGCTGTTTATCGGCGTGATTCTGAGCAATGGTCTGTCAATGATGGGCTTTTATCGCGTCTTTGAG
Source organism: Escherichia sp. MOD1-EC7003 (assembly GCF_002965065.1). Lineage (GTDB taxonomy): Bacteria > Pseudomonadota > Gammaproteobacteria > Enterobacterales > Enterobacteriaceae > Escherichia. Next base: position 9,290 of record NZ_PTRE01000037.1, on the reverse strand, counting down.
CGTGCGGTATCCGTGCTGGGTAACGTAAGTCTGTCGTTGTTCCTGGCGATGGCGCTGATGGGACTGAAACTGTGGGAGCTGGCTTCGCTGGCGCTGCCGATGCTGGCGATTCTGGTGGTACAGACCATCTTCATGGCGTTGTATGCCATCTTCGTCACCTGGCGCATGATGGGCAAAAACTACGATGCGGCAGTGTTGGCGGCGGGTCACTGTGGTTTTGGCCTTGGTGCAACGCCAACGGCAATCGCCAACATGCAGGCAATCACCGAACGCTTTGGCCCGTCACACATGGCGTTCCTGGTGGTGCCGATGGTCGGTGCGTTCTTTATTGATATTGTTAACGCGCTGGTGATTAAGCTGTATTTGATGTTGCCGATTTTTGCGGGTTAATTGATGAAGCGGCGGTAGAAGTACCGCCGCAACAAAGACAAATGCTTGATATGCTTCGCTTATCAAGCCTGCGTATTGATTCACAATTTATTGAATTTGTAGGTTTTTGTAGGACGGATAAGGCGTTCACGCCGCATCCGGCAGGAAGGTAGGGTAACCTGAAATGGCGGTCTTCTCACCGCCGCCTTTTACGCATTCGAGTAACGCTCCGTTTCCGGCATCCAGCGTTCTATCAGGGCTTTTGCCTGCTGTGGATAACGTTCGTGAATATGTCGCGCCAGGCGCTGAACTTCCGGGATCATCGCCTGATCGCGCAATAAATCTGCCACTTTAAATTCGGCATTACCCGTCTGACGTGTACCTAATAGTTCGCCCGGCCCACGTATCTCCAGATCTTTTTGCGCAATCACAAACCCGTCGTTGCTGTCGCGCAGCACTTGCAGGCGAATTTGCGCCGTTTTAGATAGAGGTGTTTTGTAGAGCAGCACACAGTGAGATGCCACCGCACCACGACCTACGCGTCCGCGCAGCTGGTGCAATTGTGCCAGACCCAGACGTTCCGGGTTCTCGATGATCATCAGGCTGGCGTTAGGCACATCAACGCCGACTTCAATAACGGTAGTGGCAACCAGCAGATGTAACTCGCCTTGTTTAAATGACGCCATCACCGCCTGCTTCTCGGCTGGTTTCATTCGTCCGTGTACCAGACCGACGTTCAGTTCCGGCAACGCCAGTTTCAGCTCTTCCCACGTGGCTTCTGCTGCCTGCGCTTCCAGTAACTCTGATTCTTCAATCAACGTACAAACCCAGTATGCCTGACGACCTTCAGTCATGCAGGCGTGGCGCACGCGGTCGATAATGTCGTTGCGGCGGGTATCCGGGATAGCCACCGTCGTCACAGGCGTACGACCTGGCGGTAACTCATCAATGACTGAGGTATCGAGATCGGCATATGCAGTCATCGCCAACGTGCGGGGGATTGGCGTAGCGGTCATGATCAACTGATGCGGATGGAAACCCTGCTGCTGGCCTTTCTCCCATAACGCCAGACGCTGATGCACACCAAAACGGTGCTGTTCGTCGATGATCACCAGCGCCAGACCGTTAAACTTCACCTGTTCCTGGAAGATGGCGTGGGTGCCGACAATCATCTGAACCTGACCGCTGGCGATGGCTTCCTGCTGTGCCAGTCGCGCTTTACCTTTCTGCTTACCGGCGAGCCAGCCTACTTCGATACCGAGCGGTGCAAACCAGTTGCGGAAGTTATTGGCGTGCTGCTCGGCAAGTAACTCGGTTGGTGCCATCAGGGCCACTTGTTTGCCGTGCGCAATCGCACGCAATGCTGCAAGGGCGGCAACCAGTGTTTTACCGGAACCTACATCGCCCTGCACCAGGCGCATCATCGGCACATCGAGCGCCATATCGCGCTCGATCTCTGCCACCACACGCGCCTGAGCGCCCGTTGGTTTGAACGGTAAGGCGGCAAGAAGTTTATTTTTCAGCGCGTCATTGGCGCTAAGTGGCTGGGCATGGAAACGTTGTGCACCAGCGCGTAACGCCAACATGCTGAGGTTGTGCGCCAGCAACTCTTCCAGAATCAGACGGCGTTGTGCCGGATGCTGCCCGGTCTCCAGATCGCTAAGCTGCAACGTCGGTGGCGGGCGATGTAAAGTGCGCAACGCTTCCGGCAGCGTCATCATTCCTTGCGATAGTTCCGGCGGCAGGAGTTCTTCAATGGCGCAGGTGTCGAGCAGATCCAGCGCCTGATCGGTCAGCTTGCGAAGCGTGGCCTGCTTTACGCCTTCCGTTGTTGGGTAAACCGGTGTGAGTGTTTCCTGCAACTCTGGCGTGCTCAGATCGCCCTGTACGCGGTATTCCGGGTGGATCATCTCCGCGCCATATTTACCGCGCTTTGCTTCACCATAGGCCAGTACGCGGCGGCCCGTCGCCAGGCTATTCTTCATCGCTGCGCTGAAATTGAAAAAGCGCATGGTGAGAATGCCGGAACCGTCGCCGATCTGGCAGGTCATCATTCGCCGACCGCCGAAGGAGATATTGCAATTCAGCACTTCGCCTTCCACCGTGGCATAAACGCCTGGCAGTAGCTCACCGATGGGGTAGAGATGGGTGCGATCTTCGTAGCGCAGGGGAAGGTGTAAGAGCAAGTCCTGCACGGTATGCAGATTGATTTTCGCCAGCTTGTTACTTTGTGCCGCGCCAACGCCCGTTAGGGAACTGAGCTGAACAGCATCTAACAGGCGACCTTTCATGGCGCTTACCCTGCTGCCTGCATAGTGGCCCACCAGTCTGCATCAGCTTCGATCTCGCCTTGCTGATTAACATGGGGGTAAGGCAGACCTTTGCGTTTTGCGACTTTCGCCAGCACCGGATAGCCGCCTTCAAACAACAGCCGTTGTTGTTCTGCTTCCGGCAACATGCTGTTTTCCCGCAGATACATGCCTGCGTTTTGCCGCTGACGCTGGGCTTCGTAAAGAATGAGGGCTGAGGCAACGGAGACGTTTAGCGACTGCACCATGCCGATCATCGGTATGATGATGTCCTGATCTGCCAGGGCTAATGCTTCCTGTGTGATGCCCGTTTTCTCCTGCCCCATCAAAATACAGGTCGGGCGGGTGTAATCAACTTCGCGGAAATCGACAGCGTTATCAGAAAGATGGGTTGCCAGAATCTGCATACCCTGGCCTTTCAGATGGGTGACGGCATCGCCAATGGTACGGTGCGTTTTTACCTGTACCCAACTGTTACTGCCAGCCGCAGCCGAAGCCATGGTGCGCATCCGGCTGCCAGGCCAGACGGCATGAACTTCATGTACTCCAACGGCATCTGCGGTACGAATAATCGCAGAAACGTTATGAGGTTTGTGGACCTGCTCCATGCAGACGGTCAGATCAGGCTGCCGCCTGGCGAGCATTTCGCAGATGCGTGCATAACGTGTTGGGTTCATAAAACATTAATTTCGGTTTCGGGTGACTTTAATCACGTCTGGCATCACGCGGATTTTGCGCATGATATTCGCCAGATGCACACGGTCACGGGCGGTCAGACGAATAAAGGCGCTGTAGACGCGACCATCTTTCTCTTCCGTATTCAAACTTTGAATATTCGAGGTTGTGGTGTTAATTGCCGCCGTCAGGTTTGCCAGCGCGCCCTGATGATTGAACATCTCCACCTTGATTTCGGTGATGAACTCCTGCGCTGTCTCTTTATCCCATTCCACAGCCATAAACTTCTCTGGCTCTTTCTGGTAGCCACGGATGTTACGGCAGGATTCATGGTGGATCACCAGACCTTTACCGGGGCTGACGTGGGCGATAATCGGGTCGCCAGGAATAGGACGGCAGCATTTCGCAAAGGTGATCAGCACGCCATCGGCACCTTTAATTGGCAGATGTCCGTGACTTTGGGTCGCCAGTGGAATGGAGGCGTCCCCGTGTTGCAGATTTTTCGCGACCACCACGCTCATGGCGTTACCAAGGCCGATTTCTGCCAGCAGATCATCAAGCGTAGCCAGCTTCATGCGATCCAGTTCGCGCTGAATATTTTCCTGCGGGATTTCATTGAGCTTACGGCTCCCCCCCAACGCATGGTTAAGCAGACGACGGCCCAGGCTTACTGAATCATCACGTTTGAGGTTTTTCAGCAACTGACGAATTTTGGCGCGCGCTTTCGAGCTGACGACAAAGTTCAGCCACGCGGCATTCGGGCGAGCGCCAGGTGCGGTAATGATTTCAACGGTTTGACCGCTGGTAAGCGGCTGCGACAGCGGGTAAGGCTGGCGGTCGACGCGCGCGCCCACGCAAGCATGACCGATATCGGTATGCACTGCATAAGCGAAGTCGACAGGTGTTGCACCGGCAGGCAGCTCGACAATGCGCCCTTCCGGTGTGAAAACGTAAATCTCATCCGGGAAGAGATCGGATTTAACGCTTTCGATAAATTCAAACGAGCTACCGGCGCTCTGTTGCAGTTCCAGCAGACTTTGCATCCAGCGCTGGGCGCGGATTTGTGCGGTAGTACTGGTTTCGCCGTGCTCTTTATAAGCCCAGTGCGCGGCAACACCCATCTCTGCCATCTGATCCATATCTTCGGTACGGATCTGGACCTCAACCGGCACGCCGTGCGGACCAATCATCGAGGTGTGCAAAGACTGATAGCCGTTCGCTTTTGGAATGGCGATGTAGTCTTTCACGCGACCTGGACGCGGCTTATACAAGCTGTGCATCTGGCCGAGCACGCGATAACAGGTATCGGAATCATTGACGATAACGCGGAAGGCGTAGATGTCCATGATCGAGTGAAAACGCTGCTCTTTAAGCACCATTTTGCAGTAAATCGAATAAAGATGCTTTTCGCGACCACTAACGCGGCACGGTATTCCCGCTTCCTGCAAACGCCCTTCGATTTCTGAGAGGATTTTTTGGATCATCTCTTTACGGTTTCCGCGCGCGGCTTTCACCACTTCTTTAATTACGCGGTAACGGTTGGGATACAGCGCTTCAAAACCCAGCTCTTCGAGTTCGGTTTTAATGTGGTGGATACCTAAACGGTGCGCCAGCGGGCTGTAAATTTCGAGAGTTTCACGGGCGATGCGGCGACGCTTGTCGGGGCGTAAGGCCCCCAGCGTGCGCATATTGTGAGTGCGGTCAGCGAGTTTGATGAGAATGACGCGGATATCCTGCACCATCGCCATAATCATCTTGCGAAAGTTTTCAGCTTGCGCCTCTTTCTTATCGCGGAACTTGAGTTTATCAAGCTTTGATACCCCCTCTACCAGTTCGGCGACGCTTTTACCAAAAAGCTGTTCCATGTCCTGGTAGGTGGCGGGAGTATCTTCAATCACGTCATGCAGCAGCGCCGCCATTAGCGTTTCATAGTCGAGTCTCATCTCGGCCAGAATGCAGGCAACCGCTACCGGGTGCGTGATATAAGGTTCACCGCTTGAACGTGTTTGCCCCTCGTGAGCATCACGTGCAACGAGATACGCCTGCCGTAGACGCTTGATTTGGTCTTCCGGCAGGTAGGTTTGAATCAGCTGATTCAGGCTTTCAAACAGATACAAGGGCGACCCGCTTTGTGATTAACGACGACCTTCAGCAATAGCGGTAACGGCTTGTAATTCAGCGGCTTCCTGCTCTTGCTGTTCCTGGCGTTCGCGAACGTCGAGGATCTGGTTGTTGATCAGACCTTCTTCGATTTCGCGCAGCGCGATTACTGTGGTTTTATCGTTTTCTTCCGGTACCAGCGGATCCTTTCCGCCTACCTGCATCTGACGAGCGCGACGCGCGGCGACCAGTACCAGGTCAAAACGGTTACCAATTTTCTCTACAGCGTCCTGAACAGTTACGCGTGCCATACTTAAAAAGCTCCACAGGTGAAGAAATGACTGGGCATGATACTGAAATCAGGTTCAGTCTGCCAACAATTTGCTGATTAAAGCGTCATGACGTTGCTTTTGGCGATTCATGCGCAAGCGTTCGGCGCGAATAATGGTTTTTAGATCACCCAGTGCGGTGTCGAAATCATCATTCACGATCAAGTAGTCATACTCGGCGTAATGGCTCATTTCTGCAACTGCTTGTGCCATACGTTTTGCAATGACCTCTTCGCTATCCTGACCGCGACCGCGTAGACGGCGGTCCAGTTCGATTTTGGACGGCGGTAAAATAAAGATACTCCGCGCATACGACATCTTCTGGCGAATTTGCTGTGCACCCTGCCAGTCGATATCGAGAAAAACATCTACGCCGGTCGCCAGTACTTGCTCAATGGCCTCGCGCGAAGTGCCATAGTAATTACCGAACACTTCCGCATGTTCGAGGAACGCATCTCTGCTAATCATTTCTTTAAATTCATCATGATTAACAAAGAAGTAGTGCTCACCATGTACTTCACCCGGACGCGGTGCGCGCGTGGTGTGTGAAACAGAAACCTGGGTGTCATACAACGGTTGGGTTTTTAATAAAGCCTGAATCAGGCTGGATTTACCCGCGCCACTGGGGGCAGAAACAATATAAAGCGTGCCTTGAGCCATGAGTATTTTTCGTATGTGATTTGCGAAATAAAACGTACATACGAGCTTATTATACACGTCACGCCCATCTGACGTAGTCCCCGCTCACACTTTTTATACAGCGTAGTTGCTTTTTGCGTAGCTGCTTCCACATTTGCCGGTCGTTTACTGCAACAAAGACGATTTTCAGGAAGCGTCCTCGTAGACTCTGTTTTTGCCACTCGGCTTTGCCTTCGCCACGTTGTATATCTGCCAGCCTGACTACAGCGGAGGTGAAGATGAAAGTATGGATAGTGGTGCTAGTGACGATTTTGTGCTGGCAATCATCTGCACAGGCAGTCTGCCCGGCCTGGTTGCCAGCCAGAGCACAGGAAGAAATTTCCCGCCTGCAACAGCAAATAAAACAGTGGGAAGATGAGTACTGGAAAGAAGGGAAAAGTGAGGTGGAAGACGGTGTTTACGATCAGTTAAGCGCTCGTCTCACGCAGTGGCAACGCTGTTTTGGGAACGAGACCCGCGACGCGATGATGCCACCTTTGGTAGGCACAGTTATGCATCCAGTTGCGCATACGGGTGTGCGTAAATTAGCGGATAAAAATGCACTACGTCTTTGGATGCGTGAACGCAACGATCTTTGGGTGCAGCCGAAAGTCGATGGCGTTGCGGTAACCCTGGTTTATCGGGACGGGAAGCTGAACAAAGCAATCAGTCGCGGCAATGGACTGAAAGGCGAGGACTGGACGCAGAAAGTTCGCTTAATTCCCGCTGTGCCGCAAATCGTTAGCGGACCTTTAGCCAACAGCACGCTGCAGGGCGAGATCTTTCTCCTGCGTGAGGCGCATATCCAACAACAAATGGGGGGAATAAATGCCCGCTCGAAAGTTGCTGGTATGCTGATGCGTCAGGGCGATAGCAACACGCTGAATTCACTGGGTGTTTTTGTCTGGGCATGGCCGGATGGACCGCAGTTAATGAGCGAACGTTTACAGCATCTGGCTACCGCAGGGTTTACTCTAACGCAGGCGTATTCTCGTGCGGTTAAAAATGCTGATGAGGTCGAGCGGGTACGCAATGAGTGGTGGAAAGCAAAATTACCTTTTGTCACCGATGGTGTAGTTATACGAGCGGCGAAAGAACCCGAATCTCGCCATTGGCTACCGGGTCAGGCAGAGTGGCTGGTGGCCTGGAAATATCAACCTGTAGCTCAGGTTGCCGAAGTGAAGGCGATTCAGTTTGCGGTGGGCAAGAGCGGCAAAATTTCGGTGGTTGCGTCACTTGTGCCTGTCATGTTGGATGATAAAAAAGTCCAGCGGGTAAATATTGGCTCCGTCAGGCGCTGGCAGGAGTGGGATATTGCGCCTGGTGATCAGATCCTCGTCAGCCTTGCCGGGCAGGGTATTCCTCGCATTGATAATGTGGTCTGGCGCGGTACAGAACGCACAAAACCGACGCCACCAGAAAATCGCTTTAACTCGTTGACCTGTTACTTTGCTTCTGATGTTTGTCAGGAACAATTCATTTCTCGCTTAGTCTGGCTGGGGTCAAAACAGGTTCTGGGGCTGGATGGCATTGGTGAGGCAGGATGGCGCGCGCTGTATCAGTCGCATCGCTTTGAGCATATCTTTTCCTGGCTTTTATTAACCCCTGAACAATTGCAGAACACGCCGGGGATCGCGAAAAGTAAAAGTGCGCAGTTATGGCATCAGTTTAATCTGGCTCGTAAGCGGCCTTTTACTCGATGGGTGATGGCAATGGGAATACCACTAACCCGGGCGGCGCTTAATGCCAGTGATGAACGGTCCTGGTCGCAACTTTTATTTAGAACGGAACAGTTCTGGCAGCAGCTGCCGGGGACGGGGCCACGTCGCGCCAGGCAGGTTATTGAGTGGAAGGAAAACGTGCAAATAAAGAGGCTGGGCAGTTGGCTGGCTGCCCAGCAGATCACAGGTTTTGAACCTTAGTGACCTTCGTGGCTGTAGTAAAAAACCGGCAATCCCAGCTTAAGACGTAGCGCCAGTAAACGGGCAAAAAAGCCGAATACCAGGGTGGAGATAATTACTACATCATGGTTGGAAACATAGTGTTGCAGCGCGATGTACAGTACGGCAGAGGCAAATGAGACTCCGGCATATAACTCTTTTTGAAAGACCAGCGGAATGCGTTTACAGAACATATCGCGCAAAACGCCGCCAAACACGCCGGTCGTCACCGCCGCGACAACGGCAATGATCGGGCCGTGTCCCATATCCAGTGCGACCTGTGCGCCAATGATCGAAAAGACCACCAGTCCGAGCGCATCGAGCACCAGAAACACTTTGCGCAGGTAAGGCATTACAGGAGCAACGATAGTAGTGAGTACTGCGGCGGTAGCGACGATAATCACGTATTCCGGGTGTTTGACCCAGCCGAGCGGATAGTGGCCCAGCAGAATATCGCGTACTGACCCACCACCGATGGCGGTGGCGGTCGCAATAATAATTACGCCGAATGTATCCATGCGCCGTCGTCCGGCCGCCAGCGCCCCCGTCATGGCTTCGGCAGTAATGCCAACCAAATACAAAATGTGTAACAGCATGGTTCTCTCCCTAAAAATCTGTCTGGCAGGGTAGCGATTTGTGCGCATTGTCACGATTGAGATTTTTTAAGGTGAGGGGTAATTGATAACTTATGGTTATGTGAAGTCGCTATTTTCTGTAGTGTGTATGCATTCTTCTGACTCCTTTCCTGAGAAAATGCATAAGAAAAAATAGGTTAAAACAGAGGGGAAAAGAAAGGTGCAATGTTTAGTTATTATGTGCACCGCTCCAAGGTAAGCGCATCATTTAAACCGTCTTTCGCCTCCCTTTCCTGTTTCCGATACTAATGTCCA
>NZ_PTRE01000327.1 GCF_002965065.1 Escherichia sp. MOD1-EC7003 | reverse complement strand
CACGCCGCTATAACTGGCTCAAATAATATGACTCGCTGACGCTACAGCAAGCGGTCATTAATCTGGATAAGGCATTTGCCAACTTCTTTAACAAGAAGCTCAAAGCCAGATTCCCCGTCTTCAAAAGCAAGCACGGCAAGCAATCCAGCTACCATCCCAATGGGAAGGTATTAAGTGACGCTATCCAGTTGCCGAAAATCCCCACTATCCGGGCGAATATTCACCGGGAGATTGTCGGTAAGGTTTCCAGCATCACGATCACCCGCACAGCAGCGCTGAGGGATCCCCATAAATCAGCGCTAATAAACCAACACCATATTCTGGTAGGTTTTGGCGAGATGATTAAGAACTGTGCTTAGCACTGTTCGTC
>NZ_PTRE01000326.1 GCF_002965065.1 Escherichia sp. MOD1-EC7003 | reverse complement strand
AAAGTACATATTGATATGTATGACGGTAAAAACATCACGGGAGATGGCTTCGATTTTCGGCAGGATATTAAAGATGGTGTGTCTGTTTCTCCTGAAAGCAGCAGTTATTTTGGAAATGTTACGCTAAATAACCACTCAGTACTGGATATTGGCAATAAATTCACCGGTGGTATTGAGGCTTATGACAGTTCCGTGAGTGTGACCTCTCAGAATGCTGTTTTTGACCGTGCAGGCAGCTTTGTCAACAGTAGCCTGACCCTCGAAAAAGGAGCAAAACTTACGGCTCAGGGCGGTATTTTCAGCACCGGGGCTGTGGACGTAAAAGAAAATGCCTCCCTGACCCTGACAGGAACACCTTCTGCGCAGAAACAGGAGTATTACTCCC
>NZ_PTRE01000325.1 GCF_002965065.1 Escherichia sp. MOD1-EC7003 | reverse complement strand
ATGTGTCAGAGCAACTGGAGCTTATCAGCAGCGCCTTTAAGGTTATCGAAACACAACGCCCGAAACTGGCCTGTTGCCGGTGCGACCATATCGTGCAGGCACCGGTGCCTTCAAAACCCATGGCACGCAGTTATGCCGGAGCGGGGCTCCTGGCCCATGTCGTCACCGGAAAATATGCAGCCCATCTGCCGTTATACCGCCAGTCAGAGATATACCGCCGTCAGGGTGTGGAGCTGAGCC
>NZ_PTRE01000036.1 GCF_002965065.1 Escherichia sp. MOD1-EC7003 | reverse complement strand
CCATGGACAGAGACTACCTCGCGTCAGTCCTTGCGGGGAGCGGGCTTTCGTAATCTTGCCCTGCTCGGTGATATATTGAGACACTATGTTGATCTGAATCTTCATATTCAGACAGAAGGTTATAGTTCCGGTGAAAGTGTCTCTTGTGATGTTGAATATAATGATATAAATGATGTTAATCAAGTGATTACAGTTGCTGGAATAGTTGATGATAATGGAAGTGCTTGTGTATGCGGTGTCTTCTGTGATGTATTGATAAGTGTACAATAAGGAATTTATGATGGGTAAAGTTCGAGCAAAAGGTGGGGATGTATTAATTGCACGAAGACCTGCATGGAGCGGTGTTTATGCAGGTTATCCTAAAGTTAATGGAGGTACGGCATCGGAAGGCGATGAAGATCCTGAAATTGTTTTCACCAGCGTTTTTGGCCCTGACTATGATAAAACAACTTATCACCGTTCACAGTTAGTGAAAGACTGGGCAGAAGTGGTGAATATACAGCTCCATTATCTCCCACCGTACAGTCCAAACCTGAATCCGATAGAACGAATGTGGAAATTAATGAACGAACATGCCCGAAATAATCGCTACTTCAGCAGTACGCGAGAGTTCAGGGACGCAATATTTGAATTTTTCAGTCATACGCTGCCGGGTATAGCGGATTCTCTGGCATCCCGAATAAACGATCACTTTCAGGTACTCAAACCTGCGTCTTGAGGTTTATTGGGTATAGAGGCGATAATTCACCGAGAACAAGGCGCTATTTTATGAGTGATTTAAATACAAGTAAACAAGCATTCAAGGATAATATATCCAATTCTTATTGGATGACTAACTTTGGTGTGCCCTTGGCGAGGTTTAACGAGAGAAGGGAATACTTATAATGAAATGTAAGGTGTGTGTTATTTGTCTTATTATTACATCTTCCCCGTTGCAAGCAATATCTAATGACGAACAAAATAATTATAACAAAATTAATAGCGAGTATATAAGAGCAGATAAGGAGCTTAATAAATTATATAAAATAAAAATCCAGCAGTATAAGAACGAAGGGGCAGACTTTTATGGTCAGGTAGAGTCTCGTGACATTTATTTAAAAAAATCCCAACAAATATGGATAAAAATGCGAGATGCAAGTTGTAACTATGAAACTTACGAATCCAGAACCGGTACTGGTTTTTCAAGTATCTATACTCAATGTCTTTTTGAAAAAACAAATGAGAGAATCAAATATTTAAAACAAAATGATTAAGTTCGGTGCCGTCGAGCCTGTCAGTAAGTCTGTGTAACTGTCTGTCCAGGACGTATAAGAGCAGCGGGTTTAACTAAATAACTGCTCGGAATAGTAAATCACTTAAGGGGAACTCAGTCCGGTTTATGCAGGTAAAGATCATCAGAAACACACTTTTCGTACTAAATAATTCGCATTTTATGTTCAATAATTGAGATATTCCTTATTGCCTAAAGCTGTTTTTCATTGCTTATACATGCTCAAATACTCCTTACATAAATAAGGAGAACAAAATGGAACTTAAAAAATAGATGGAACATATTTCTATTATCCCCGATTACAGACAAGCCTGGAAAGTGGAACATAAATTGTCAGATATTCTACTGTTGACTATTTGTGCCGTCATTTCTGGTGCAGAAGGCTGGGAAGATATAGCGGATTTTGGGGAAACACATCTCGATTTTTTGAAGCAATATGGTGATTTTGAACATGGTATTCCTGCTCACGATACCATTGCCAGAGTTGTATCCTGTATCAGTCCTGCAAAATTTCACGAGTGCTTTATTAACTGGATGCGTGACTGCCATTCTTCAGATGATAAAGACGTCATCGCAATTGATGGAAAAACACTCCGGCATTCTTATGACAAGAGCCGCCGCAGGGGAGCGATTCATGTTATTAGTGCGTTCTCGACAATGCACACTATTGGGCGAAAACATTATCTGAGACTGAATGGTAACAGGCAAGATCACCCCGATGATGGCTATAATTTTAGAGGCAGAGGGTTGATTCAAATAACAGGGTATGAAAAATATAACGGATTTTCTACAGAGTACAACCTTTATTGGCCAAGTACAGCGCCTGATACAGTCAGTCATCCTGAAGAAATTAACGAGATGCCTTACGCCATTCGTAGTGCTCTATGGTTTTGGGTGAAATATAAACCTTATAATGCCGATACAGGTGGAGGCTATGATGATGTTGAAAATGTCACAATAGCCGTAAATGGAGGTATTATGGGGCTTACAGAGCGACAAGAGGCTTATCGTTTGTGCGAACAGGTGTTTCTATGAAAATATTATTATCATCATTATTTATTTTTTCATTTCATTCCTGTGCTAGCGAATGTAATTTTAATGAAACTCTTTTGGCATCATGTGATTTTTCTAAGGGAGGACGCATTGCTGTGTTTTGTGCAAGCACTGATAAAAGTGAGTCTCGATATTTCTTAAGAAATGATGGTTTTATTGAGCTAGAGGTTAAGTTTAATGATGAAAATAAACTAAAAAGATGGTTGGACTTGGGTACATATACAACTTATTTTGGTTTTAATAAAGGTATTTATTCATACGTTCTTGGTGTCCCGGAGGAAAGGCCAGATGTTGTGGCATTATTTTACATTAAGAGAAACGGAAGGCTCATTAGCACTAAGAAATGCGAATTCAACTCATTTGGTGAAAAAAACTTTAAAAATAATAGTATTGATGATGTGTTGGATACAGTTGTGAGGAACAATGGATTTAAATTTCCTTGATGAAGAACGAATATGGTAAACCTGAATGGCGGGGGAAGTCCGGGGATACCAGTACGGACGTTACAGCCAGCGATACTGAAAGCATTGTCTGACGACACTGAAAATAAAACGGAGAAACAGAGTCTGAGATTTGCGTTTCCTGGTGCCGACCGTTCAGTTGAAACCACGAGCTGGTTAATCGACCAGCCGTATAAAATTAGCGACAGCAACGGAGATGTCCTGGTATCAGGGACGATTGAACAATCAGGACGTTTGCCGAGAGTGATGCTGGATGAACCAGATGAACTGACATTAACAATGGGTAGCGAGGAATGGGAAGTAGAGAATTTGGCCTCAGAGGATGATGACTCATCTTCAGATGATGTCGCAGACGATGATGGGTGGTACGACCTGGAAAATGATCCTTATTACGGAAGACTGGAACAGGATGAACAATGGCCATCAGATGCTGATATTAATGAATTGCTTGATCGGCTCAAAGGGTGAATTTAATGAATAAAATAAAACGGTCTGTTTTTTTGTTTTTACTGTTTTTCTTTTCCGTGTCAGCCGTGTCAGCCGTGTCAGCCGCCTGTCTTGACGAGGGGGATGAAATTATGCTAACAGGTATATTGAAAAAAGAAATTATATATGGTCCTCCTGGCTGGGGGGAACATCCTCAAAGTGATGAAAAGATAACTTATTGGTTTATATATCCGGACAAAGTGCCTGGATGTTTTAACGCTTTGGATGACGATATCCGCCATTATAGTAAAAAGCTGCAAATAATTATGGTTGACAATCAGTATAATGAATACAGAAAATTGCTGGGGAAAGATGTTGAATTAAAAGGGAAGGTGATTTTTGCCAGCAGCCCATATCACAGTACACCTGTATTAATATTTAATGTATCGAATGTTGAGGCAGTTAAGGGAGATTGATTTAATGGGGCACAAATTCACTTCGGCGACACATAATAAAAAAACGTTAACCGCCATGTATAAAATGGCAGATGGCACCATCTATGTTCGTAAGGGAGGGACAATTCCATGGCGTCTTCAGAATCCCTGTAATTTGAGACCTGATAAATCAGGGAAGCCAGAATACTTTCAACCTTTACGGCTCGAAATTGCGCAAACTGCCAGTGGTGAGTTCGGTATGTATGGTTGTGAAGAAGATGGCTGGGAAATGGAGAAAAAGTTATTACGAAGCAGTCTGTACCGTGGTTGTAATATTGAGGAGATGGCAAAAATACATTCCCCTAAAAAGGACGGGAATGATCCGGTAAAATACGCAAGAGATATTCTGGCAGACAGTGGAGTATCACCTTCACTGACATTCGGAGAAATGGATGATGCGACTCTGGAAAGAGTCATGAAAGCCATTAAAAAAGAAGAAGGATATTATAATTTAAAAGAAACGCGTATTGAACAGTGGATTTACACTACTAATATCACTGTTACTGATGGAATCCGTCCTGCCGCTGGTGCCACTTTCAAGGCTACGTTAGGAACATGTGAATACAGTTGTAAAACGGATAAATATGGAAGACTGGCTCCGATTGTTCATAAAACAGAGGGAATGACCATTGATGTAAAGGCCGCTAACGCAGAAGGCCAGTATGAGACGGTTTACTCTGCTCAGGCTGGCAACAAAAGCAAAAATATTATTCTGAAGCGAAATCTTGTTCAGTATAAGGCCCATACTTTAGCCCATAATCCTGAACCACCCCATGAAAAAAGCCAGCCCAAACCGATAGACTATATTATTCAGTCCGGAGACACATTGTCTGAAATTGCTGCCCGGTATGAAGTAAGCGTTTCTGAACTGGTTGAGAACAATGGAATTAAAGACCCGAATAAAATCTATCCGGGGAAAAAAATTGTGATTTATGGTAAGAAAGAGCCGGATGATGTGAATTCGGGAGAGCAATCTCCCCAGGAGGGGAATGGCGAATCTTATCCCGTTCCTCCGAATGATCCAACAGCCGGGCGGGTGATGGCGATTATCCAGTGGATGGACCTTTATCTCCGGGAGGATGGACACCTGATAATACAGATGGCTCAGCCCCGTCACCTACCGGGACTGGCAGCACCACTCCGTCATCCGGAGCTGGTGAATCTTATCCTGCTCCCCCGAATGATCCAACAGCCGGTGTGGGTGATGGTGGTTATCCAGTGGATGGACCTTTATCACCAGGAGGGTGGATACCTGATAGTTCAGATGTGCCAGTACCGTCTCCACTAGGAGGAAGGACACCAGATACTATGCCAAATAAACCAAAAAACTTACCCACTGTGGGGCTGAGGGATCCCCATAAATCAGCGCTAATAAACCAACACCATATTCTGGTAGGTTTTGGCGAGATGATTAAGAACTGTGCTTAGCACTGTTCGTCTTAAAATTAGCGGGGAGTGTCGTAAGACATTCTTCGCTAACGTCAGATACGAGATTACCCGCCGTGCTTTA
>NZ_PTRE01000035.1 GCF_002965065.1 Escherichia sp. MOD1-EC7003 | reverse complement strand
ATAAGGAACTGAAACCAACTGTGGGTGATGAAACGGTTCTTTTTATTGATGGAGTCCATCAGAATCAGGCCACTAAAAACAGCTATGGCTGGATACGTAAAGGCCAGAAAAAATCAGTAAAAACAACAGGCAGCCGCACACGCCTGAATATCATGGGGGCGCTGGATCTGAAAGCCCCGGAACACCCGTTAATCTGCGAATATAAAACGATTAATGAGTACAATGTATCCCGTTTTTTCAATGAGATACGTAAGGTTTATCCTGATTATAACCAGAAAATCCACGTCATTCTGGATGGCGCAGGTTACCACCGTTCACAGTTAGTAAAAGACTGGGCAGAAGTGGTGAATATACAGCTCCATTCTCTCCCACCCTACAGTCCAAACCTGAATCCGATAGAACGAATGTGGAAATTAATGAACGAACATGCCCGGAATAATCGCTATTTCAGCAGTACGCGAGAGTTCAGGGACGCAATATTTGAATTTTTCAGTCATACGCTGCCGGGTATAGCGGATTCTCTGGCATCCCGAATAAACGATCACTTTCAGGTACTCAAACCCGCATCTTGAGGTTTATTGAGTATAAACACCAGAATTGACTGGTCTGGGTTAAAACGCCTCTCCCAAACTCAATTCCGGATACCCCAATAATATTACGCCATGCTGTGACAAATATCACACCCTACTCAATTTAAGGGTAAGGTAATAAGGCGAGTTTCCCCGCCTTTGGCGTCAGGGTGCCAGACGGTGGGCGATGGCGCGGAGCTGTTCCGCAATGGCCTGCAGATCTTTTCCCTGCTCGATTCGGGCGCCGCTGGAATGGCGTATCACCAGGCGCGCCGGCAGAATGGATGAGGTATGCGGCGCGCCGCTGGTGCTGGCGAGGATCCGCCGCACCGCCTCCTTCCCCTGCAGATCGAGATCCAGCGACACCGTACTCAACGACGGATAGAAAAAAGAGCTTTCGTAGGTATCGTCATAGCCAATGACGGACTTCTCACCCGGCACCGCCACCTGATGCTGATGGAAGGCGCTGAGCACCCCCAACGCCATCTGGTCATTACCTACCAGCACAGCGCTGAAATTGGGCGTTTCGCGCAGCATCTGCAGTGCACCGGCATAGCCGCTTTGCGCATCCCAGTTGCCGTGCAGGACGGTCACCGGCTTCAGACCGTAACCCTGCAAAGCCTCCAGCCAGCTTTTTAACCGGAGTCTGGCCGAGACTGAGCTGTCCGGCCCTGCCAGCAGCGCGATCTCCCTATGCCCCATCTCATAGAGATATTTGACGCTAGCCCGCGTGCCGTCCGCTGGGTTAAACGAAACGTTAAACACGGAGCTGTAAGGATCAACATCGAGAAACAGGCAGACGATATCATCGTTGTCAGCGGCGATTTTCTGCGCCTGTTCGGTCTCCAGTGGCACGTTGATAATGACTTTGTCCACTCGCTGAGATTTCAGCTCATTGATAGAATCCTGGATACTTTGGTTGACGCTCTCATCAATCATCGAAATCAGAACCTGATAACTTTCCAGATTGGCATAACGTTTTACCGCCGCCGCCACCTGGGAAGGCGCATGCCAGGCCAGCGAAATAGTCACCAGGCCGACCGTCTGACTCTCCTTTCCCACCAGTTGCTGCGCCAGCCGGTTTGGCACATAGCGTAATGCCTCTATCGATTTCTCCACCTTGCGGCGCGTCGCTTCGGATACATTGGCAGATTTGTTGAGTACCCTGGACACGGTCTGGTAAGAGACGCCCGCATGACGGGCTACGTCTTCCAGAGTAGCGCTTTTAGACTTCATGGTCCGGTTCCTTATGTTGTTATCTCATGATTGTAACAGGGGCCATTTAAAAAAACGCTCACCGCCACCTCACGCTGCAAAACACCACCTAAAAAAGTATTACGTTCACAATACAGTGAATTGTGAATCACCTCACCCATCGCGACAAAAACTAGTGTAATTATTTGCAGTTAGTCACACAATAATCATATCTCATTTGCCTGAAGTTACATTTAGGCTTTTTATGACATCAGTTATGTGAACGTAATACAAAATAATAAGAGGATAGAGATGAACACTACACTGCGCGCTCTTTCAGTCGCGTTAGCCGCTGCGCTAATTGCTCCTTCCGCGTTTGCAGCTTCCGCCGCGATCCCAACGATCGATTTCCATGGCTATATGCGCGCCGGGGTTGGGGTCTCCGGCGACGGTAGCGAAGCGGAATGGCAAAAAAATAAGCTGGGCCGTTTGGGGAACGAGTCGGATACCTATGGCGAGCTGGAGCTGGGCTCTGAAGTCTATAAGAAAGATGACGTCAGCTTCTATCTCGACAGTATGGTCAGCATGGTCTCCAACGGCTCTAACGATAATGAAACCACGCTGAACGATGATGCACAGTTCGGCTTACGTCAGTTGAACCTGCAGATAAAGGGGCTGATCCCTGGCGATCCAAATGCTGTGATCTGGGGCGGTAAACGTTACTACCAGCGCCATGATCTGCATATCATCGATACCAAATACTGGAACATTTCCGGCTCCGGAGCCGGGGTGGAAAACTACACCCTCGGCCCGGGCGCAGTCTCGCTGGCGTGGATCCGCGGCGATGCCAACGATGTTGACTATCGCGTCGATGGCGACAGCAACGTCAATATCAACTATATCGATTTACGCTACGCGGGCTGGAAGCCGTGGGCGGGCTCGTGGACCGAATTCGGTATCGACTACGCGATGCCAAACACCACGAAAAAACAGGATAGCTACGGCGGACTGTACGATGCTGACAACGGCGTCATGCTGACCGGTGAAATCAGTCAGGATATGCTGGGTGGCTATAACAAAACCGTGCTGCAGTACGCCAACAAAGGCCTGGCGCAGAACATGGTCTCCCAGGGCGGCGGCTGGTACGATATGTGGAACTACGTGAATGACGCCACCGGTTATCGCGTGATTAACACCGGCCTGATCCCGATTACTGAGAAGTTCTCTATCAACCACGTTCTGACCTGGGGCTCGGCAGATGACATTACCGACTATACCGACAAAACGCGGATGCTGTCGCTGGTCGCCCGCGGGCAGTACCAGTTCACCGACTACGTGCGCCTGATTGGCGAAGTCGGCGGTTTCTATCAGAAAGACAGCTACAACAATGGCACCAGCTACAAACAGGCAGGTGAGAAATACACCATTGCGTTGGGCCTGGCGGACGGGCCAGACTTTATGTCACGTCCGGAATTACGCATTTTTGCTTCATATTTGAATGATTCCGAAGATGGTAAACCGTTTGAAGACCAAACGGCGAATAATACCTGGAATTTCGGCGTGCAGGTTGAGGCCTGGTGGTAATCGCGCACGGCTAAAACTCATACGTTATTTTTATCTCCTGCTGTAAGACAGTTAATTATCTTCCGGTAAACTTTATTGCCACTGCTGTCTTTGTCTTATTTTCGGGATAACCTGTTTTCAGGTTATCCCGTTTTATTTATTTCCGGGCGGCAAAATGTTCATCCAGAAGCTGACGCAGCGCATCGGACTGTTTACCGAAAATAGCATGCACCTGCTGACCAAGAATAATAACCCCCAGCGCGCCCTGCTGCTGTAATGCGTCCGTATCTACGTCTGCAAGATGACGAACTGTCACACGCAGACGCGTAATACAGGCATCCACTTGCGTAATATTCGCTTCGCCGCCGAAGGCCTGAATAAGCGCCTCGATTTGCCGTTTTTCCGCCTCGCTTAATGGCTGTGCCGGACGCGCAGGGGAGAAATAGTGCAGGAAGGATTTTAAACTCACCATAATAAACTCCAGGTTTAAGATAAAAAAAAGCCTGCTCGTCAGAGCAGGCGTGGAAAAGAAGAAATTACGCGTGACGACGGAGAATACGGCAATCCCATGCCGACAGGGTCAGTGGAGCCGACACCGCCGCGTCGGTCAGGCAATCCCAATACCCTTGCGGCAGGGTCAGGGTATGGTTTTGGGCGCTGTAGTTCTGCAGGAAGATAAATGCGTTGTCACCGTCGGTGCGCGCAGTAGCCACCACGCCGGGTGGTAACTTCGTCGCAATCGCCCGCGGCAGGGCCAGCTCCTTGCTCAGGGCGGTAAAGAAATCGCGCTGGAAGGCTAAATCGTTGCGGGAGGCCACATGCCAGGCTTTGCCTTTCCCGAACTCGTTCACCGTCACAGCCG
Source organism: Escherichia sp. MOD1-EC7003 (assembly GCF_002965065.1). Lineage (GTDB taxonomy): Bacteria > Pseudomonadota > Gammaproteobacteria > Enterobacterales > Enterobacteriaceae > Escherichia. The sequence goes on along the minus strand of NZ_PTRE01000035.1, from coordinate 27,187 downwards.
GCCGTCCGGCATAAAAATCATCCCGGTAGGTGGCCAGCGCCTGGGCGCTCTCGGTATGGATCAGTTCGCAGAGATGGCGCACCTGATAAGGCCCCTGCAGACCGCACTGATTCCCGGCAAGTCCCTGCACCAGATTAAACTCGCCGTCATTCAGGCAGTCGATCTCTTCCGCCCAGATCCCCAGCAGATTGCGCAGCGGGCCCGGGAAGCCGCCGAGATAGCAGAGATCAGACTCATTGACGATGCCGGTCCAGTAAGTGGTCACCAGGTGGCCGCCGTTGGCGACAAACGCCTCCACCCGCCCGGCAAAGCCGTCGCGCACCATATATAACATTGGGGCAATCACTAACTGGTACGGCGTTAAATCAACATCGGCGTCAATCACATCGACGGCGATGCCCTGCTCCCAGAACGGGCGGTAGTGCTCGTTGACCGTCTTCTCATATTCCATCCCAAGATTGCGCGGCCCCTGGGCGTCATCCAGCGCCCAGCGGTTCTGCTGGTCGAAGATAATCGCTACTTTCGCCTCGGTGCGACAGCCCCTCACCTCCGGCAGCTTACTGAGGATCTCGCCGAGCTGGCAGACTTCGCGGCCAATGCGAGTGTCAATATGTCCGACGTGGTCGACCACTGCGCCGTGAAATTTCTCAACCGAACCGCGGCTTTTCCGCCACTGGAAATACTGCACCGAGTCGGCGCCATGCGCCACCGCCTGCAGCGAGGAGAGAATATGCATTCCTGGCTTCTTCAGTTTGCTGGTCGGCTGCCAGTTGGTGGCGCCCGGTGTGGACTCCATCAGCACAAATGGCTTGCCGCCCTTCAGGCTGCGCATCATATCGTGATACATCGCGGTGTAGCAGGCCAGCGCAGTTTCGTCTTTATCGCGGTGCCACATCGGATAGCTATCCCAGGAGATGAAATCCAGCGCCTCCGCCAGCTGCCAGTAATCGTAATCGTAGAAATATTCCATAAAATTGGTGGTCACTGGCAGAGCGGCATTCGCCGCTTTCAGCGGGGCAATTTCATGGCGGCAAAAATCGGTCACCTGAGCGGTGTTAAAGCGATGCCAGTCAAGATTGAGACCGTGGATCGACACCTCGCCCTGCGGCGCAGGCGATTCAATCTGCGACCAGTCGGTATAGGTATGGCTCCAGAAGGTACTCCACCAGGCATGGTTGAGATTCTCCAGGGTCTGGTAACGCGCCTTCAGCCAGTCGCGAAAACGGTTCTGGCAGAGATCGCAATGGCACTCACCGCCATATTCGTTGGAAATATGCCAGCCCAGCACCGCCGGGTGTGAGGAATAACGTTCTGCCAGCAGGCTATTGATTTTCAGGGTCTTCTCGCGATAGACCGGCGACGACATACAATGATTGTGACGACCGCCGTGCAGGGCCGGCACCCGATCGCGCCCCACCCGCAGAACCTGCGGATAGCGTTGCGACATCCACGCCGGACGCGCGCCGCTCGGCGTGGCCAGAAAAACATGTATACCGGCGGCATACAGTTTATCCAGAATAGTGTCCAGCCAGGCGAAATCAAAGACCCCTTCGCGTGGCTCAAGTTTCGCCCAGCTAAATATTCCCACCGACATCACATTGCATTTTGCCTGCTGCATCATGGCAATGTCTTTATCAATAATATCGGGGTCATTCTCCCATTGCTCCGGATTATAATCCGCGCCATGCAGCAGCGTATTAACCTTCGGATGTAAAGGTGCAAATTTATTCATAATAAACTTCCTGAAAAGAACGACAAAAAATCAATTAAATACTTTTACCGACGGCAATACTTTTCCCTGACAATCAAATAGCGCCTGATTTTCACGCGCATTACCCTCTTTCCACTCGTCATGGATATATTTCATTCCCGCCGGCGTGGCCCAGGTATTTCCCGGCACGGCAATCCATGTTGGTTCCCAATAGAAAATACCTTTACCACGCTGGTCAGGCACATTAACCACCGCCTGCATTAAATCGTGAATATAGTTATATTGCCCCTGTACGGTGGCGGGATATCCCCCATCCTTTTCTTCTTTCGCCCGGAAACTATTTTCCGCATTATCGCAATTTGCCAGGGTATAGGCATAGGCCGCCTCGACGACGATGACGTCTTTGTTATAGCGTTTGCTGATGTCATCCATGTTGGCCTTCAGGGCGCTGATCGGGCCATTCCAGTAGGTGTACATCGACAGCCCAATCACGTCATACGGCACATGGCGTTTATCAATCTCATCAAACCACCAGCGGAAGGTATCGTTTTTGGTCCCTTCAGCGAGATGCAGCATGATTTTCACCTGCTCGCCGTTGTGCAGGTTCTCCTTCAGGCCATCGATAGCCGCGTTCAGCAGGCCAGCCAGCCGGTCGAATTCTCCGCCACCCTGCCCCCAGCTTTTCCCTTCCGGCCACAGGATGCCGCCGTTGATTTCATTGCCAATCTGCACCATATCCGGCAGCACGCCCGCCTGCTTAAAGCGGGCGATGGTATCGCGGGTATAGTCATGAATCGCCGTTTTCAGCTGCGGGTAATCCATCTTTTCCCAGGCTTTTGGCTTGAACTGCTTGCCGGGATCGGTCCAGAAATCACTGTAGTGAAAATCAAGCAGCAACTTCATCCCCTGGGCTTTCGCCCGCTTCACCAGCGCTAGGGTGGTGGACAGATCATTGTTCCCACCGCCATAGTCCTCGCCGCTCGCCGATTGCGGATCCACCCACAGACGGAGGCGGACATAGTTGACGCCGTTCTCTTTCAGAATGGCGATCGGATCCTTGCGCTGATTATTCTGATCGTAGAATGTCGCCCCGTGCTTTTCGGCGTCCAGCAGCGTGGAGATATCCGCGCCTTTGATAAAATCTGCCGGCATGCCTTGAAAGGCGCGGGTTTCAAGCGCGTCCGCGGCCAGAGAAGAGGTGGAGAAACTGCATGCCAGACAAACCGCAAGCCATGCGAGGGTGAATCTTTTCATATGCTTATCCTTTAGTACTGCCCGAGGTCAGGCCGGAGACGAAGTATTTTTGTAACGCCAGGTAGAGGATCGCCACCGGTACGGCGATCAGCACCGCCCCCGCCGCGTAGGTGGTGTAGCTGGCACCCATTTTTTGCGCCACCAGGTTATACAGACCGATAGGCAGCGTGTATTTATCCGGGGTACGCAGGATGGTGCTGGAGAGGATGAAATCCCCCAGCGGCCCAGTGAACGAGAACAGCGCCACCACCGCGAGGATCGGCCTCGACAACGGCATGATGATCTCGATAAAGATGCGAAAGCTGCTGGCGCCGTCCATGCGAGCGGACTCATCCAGGTCTTTGGGGATCGCGTCGAGATACCCTTTCATCAGCCAGGTATTCATCGGAATCATCCCCCCGACGTAGATCAGTACCAATGCCAGATGGCTGTTAATCAGGCCAAGCAGTTGCGACAGGACAAAGATCGCAATCAGCGCAGAAAACTGCGGGATCATCTGCAGCAGCAGGAACAGCATCAGCCCGTTCTGCCGCCCTTTAAAGCGGAAGCGGGAGAAGGCGTAAGCGGTAAAGCTGACACTAATCAGGGTCAGCACCATGGTCAGGAAGCTGATTTTCATCGAGTTCCAGTACCAGGTGAGGTAATTCACATTGCCATTGAACAGATCGGCATAGTGCTGGAACGACACATTTTCCGGAATGATTGAGGTACTGAGCAGGCTATTGCCGGCGTTCAGCGACGCCCCGACCGTCCAGACCAACGGATAGATAATCACCACCGAGACCAGGATGACCACCAGCCATGTGAGAGAGAGTCGGATCCACTTTTCGCGTTTAATACTGGGTGATTGAGCCATGTTGCTTCCCTTACGCCATGTCGTCATTTTTGAAGGATTTGGTGGCGCGGAACTGCCACAGCGCCAGGCCGACGACAAAGATTGACAGCAGGATCGTGATGGTCGCCGCGATGGCGTACTGCGACGAGGACATCGTCAGCTTATAGATCCACGACACCAGAATATCCGTCCCGCCGGCGTTAGAACCCGCCACCGCAGGGCCGCCGTTGTTGAACAGGTAAATGATGTTGAAATTATTAAAGTTGAAGGTGTACTGGGTGATGATGATCGGCGCGATCGCGTACAACACCAGCGGCAGAGTGATGGTGCGCAGACGGGTAAACGCGCTGGCGCCGTCCATCGTTGCGGCTTCATACAGATCGTCCGGGATCGCCTGCAGCACGCCAGTGGTCATGGCAAACACAAACGGGAAGCCAAGCCAGGTCTGCATCATGATCAGCGCCGTTTTGGTCCAGAACGGATCGGTGAGCCATGCCTTCGGACTGATGCCGAAGAATGAAAGGATCGCGTTGTTGATGACCCCAAAGGAGTCGTTGAACATCCCGGCAAAGACGAGGATGGTGACAAACCCCGGCACCGCCCACGGCAAAATAAAGATGGTGCGGATCAGCAGCTTAAAGCGCAGATCTTTTTGGTTGACCAGAATCGCCAACAACACGCCCACCGTACACTGCAGGGTGGTCGCCAGCAGCGTCCATACTACGGTCCACTGCAGCACATCCAGGAAGGTGGAGCGCCAGATGGAGAGGGTGAAAATATTGACGAAGTTTTTCAGCCCCACCCAGTCAACCAGCTTCGCTGGCGGCGTGTGGTACAGGTTGTAGTTGGTGAAAGCGATGGCAAAACCAAACAGAATCGGAAAGATCACCACAAAGACTAGCAAAATAAAGCCCGGGGTGATCATCAGGTACGGAAAGCCGTCGCTCAGCAGCATCTGGTACTGCTTACGCACGCTGTTGAGGGCGATCCCCCCATCACGTTTTTTACCGTTGAGCCACGCATCACGTAGCGAGAGGAAATAGATCAGCACGCCAAAGGCGACGATCAGCACGCTGATAATCCCCTCGGCTAACAGGAAGATAGAGTTATCGCGCGGTACCTCCTCGCCCAGGGTATATAGCCCCCACAGCCCCTCGCGCAGGAAATCATAAAAAATACCCAGAAAGCTGCTCAGCAGCACCAGGAAGACCAGCCCTTTCAGCCACTGGCGATGATAAAACTGACCGAAACCCGGCACGATTGCCAACAGCAGGCCGCACCACGCATGCCGCCCGGGCCCGCGCGCGTCGCTAAAATTTTCGCTGGAATGGATGCTCACACTCAACTCCTTCTACAAACGGGAGGCCCCCTCCCGCTCGGTGACTTCACGTAACGGTGAATTACTGATTGCTGGCCTGCATTGCTTCGATCTGCATCGTGATCTGTTTCACCGCGTTATCAAGCGCGGCCTGCGGCGCCTGCTTGCCGGTGAGGCTCAGTTCAAGCGCGGCATTGATCGGCCCCCACACTTCCCCCATCTCCGGAATGCCCGGCATCGCCACCGCCCGCGCCGACTGGATAGCAACGGCGCTGGCCTTTTGGTCGTTTTTAATCGCCGGATCGTCAATCATCGCCTTCAGCGGCGGAATTTCGCCGGTGGCGACATAGCGGTCTTTCACATACTGCGGCTGGTTGATGAACTCGATAAACTGTTGCGCCAGCGCTTTGTCTTTACTCCAGGTCGATACCACATAACCTTTGACGCCCAGGAAGGAGCTCATCGGCTTGCCGTCCGGCAGGGTCGGCAGCGGCGCCACGCCATAGTTAATGCCAGCGGCTTCATACGGCTGGAAGGCCCAGGGCCCATTGATCACTGCCGCCGCTTTTTTCTCAGTAAACAGCGAATCGATAGCATTCAGCCCGTTATCGCCGAGGATCCCCGCCGGAAAGACCTTCTCGGCATAGAATTTTTTCAGGAAGGTGACGGCTTCCACGGCGCCGGGGGTATTGAGGCCCACCTGCTGCGGGTTAAAGCCGCCGCTGTCGTTTTTAGCAAAGATATAGCCGCCCATCGGGCCGATCGCCCCCCAGCTGTAGTAGATCTGGTCAAACTTGGCGAGCAGGCCGTATTTGTTCTGCTCCCGCTGGGTTTTCGAGTAGTCCAGCCAGGCCTGCAGGCTGTCCAGCGGCTTGTCGATCAGGTCCTTGTTGTAGATAAGCACCAGAGTTTCCACCGCCTTCGGGATCCCATACAGCGCGTTGTCCATGCGGAAGGCATTGATGGAGGCTGGCGTAAAGGCATCCTGTTTCGCCTGATCGACGCTGAGCGGCGAGAGAAGTCCCTGAACCACGGCGCCGCCGAGCTGGTCATTCGGGATCACCAGCACGTCCGGCCCAATGCCCGCCGGCCCGTCGAGACGCAGTTTTTCCAACTGCTGGGCATAAGGCATCTCCTGCAGATTGACCTTCACGTTGTACTGCTTTTCAAAATCGCTAACCGCGGTTTTAATACCCGCGGATTTCTTAATGTCTTCCCAGACGTTGAGCTGCCCTGCGGCGTGCGCCTGCAGGCTGGTGAGTTGCCCCGCCGCCAGGGTGGTAAGGATTAGTGCAGCAAGCGTGTTCTTTTTCATTATCAACCTCATGTGAAGGTATAACAATTTAATGGTTTTTATGTGACTTACGTCTACCAGTTAGAAAAACAAATCATTTCAAACTGCCGTATTACATGGGAAATATGTTCTGATTCGCTTTTGTTATACGCTACGCTTTGATCGTTGATAAAACTACCATAAGCTGCCAGTTGTGTGATCATCATTGCAGAAATGAAACGTCCCTGTATGGCGCAAAATCCGCGGAAGTTATAGTCAAACCATGACTTTACTGCTGTTGAACATCGTCACACCGATTTGTTACACGTAATACAAATCATGCTCAACACAGTGACAAACCAACGGCAAATAACAGCTACTCACTCCGGAGAATGTGGATGTCCAATATACGACTGAGGAATGTCACCAAAAGGTTCGGCAGCACGGTGACGCTGCACCAGGTCAATCTCGATATTGAAGATGGCGAGTTTGCCGTTTTCGTCGGCCCCTCCGGCTGTGGAAAATCGACGCTGCTGCGCATGATTGCCGGGCTGGAAGAGGTCAGCGAAGGAGAAGTGCTGATCGGCGATGAGGTAATGAATGATGTAGTGCCCGCCCGCCGCGGCGTGGCAATGGTCTTCCAGTCTTATGCACTCTATCCGCATATGACCGTGGCGGAGAATATGGGCTACGGGCTGAAGGTGAATAAAGTGCCGAAGGAGGAGATCCGCCGCCAGGTGGAAATGGTGGCCAAAACCCTGCAGCTCTCGCACCTGCTGGACCGTAAACCGAAGCAGCTCTCCGGCGGCCAACGGCAGCGCGTGGCCATTGGCCGCGCGATCGTACGTAATCCCCGGGTGTTTATGTTCGATGAGCCGCTCTCTAACCTTGATGCGGAGCTGCGCGTCGATATGCGCCTACATATTGCCCGTCTGCACCAAGAACTGAAAACCACCATGGTGTATGTTACACATGATCAGGTGGAAGCGATGACCTTGGCCGATAAAATCGTGGTGATGAACTACGGGAAGGTCGAACAAATGGGTTCGCCGATGGCGCTGTATTACAATCCGGTCAACAAATTCGTCGCCGGCTTTATCGGCTCGCCGAAGATGAACTTTTTGCCGGCCGTCGTCAGCGACTGGCAGCCGGAACGCTTAACGATCACCCTCGCGCAGGACCATCAGCTGACCCTGAATATCGCCACCCAACCGCTGAAGCCCGGCGCTGCGGTAACGTTGGGGATCCGGCCAGAACACCTCACTCCGGAAGTCACTACTGGTACGGTGGTGGAGTTTCAATGTGAAGTGGTGGAACGTCTGGGTAACAATACCTACCTGTTTGGCCAATGCTACGGCCACGATAACGTCAAGGTTTTGCTGCCCGGCGACGTCCATTTCCGCCCGTGGCAGAAGATTAATCTGGCCTTCGATGAGCGCTTCTGCATGGTCTTTGATGAGAACGATCTGCGCATCAGCGCCGACATCACGGCGCCGGACGCGCACTAAGCCAACATTTTTGTCATCTACGCTGCGTATGTTAGAGTCTATCTTGGCTCTGAGGAATCTCTAGAAATGCGCGAGTAAACAAAGGCAGGCATAGGGTTTTGTGATTTACTGATTTGTGCTATCAATTCAGGGAGATCAACTCTATGCCTACTCGTCATGTATGTCAGAATTTTTTTCGGGCCAGACGCTTGATGCGGGTTCTCAGCGTCAGGTTGTTACGTTCAATACGCTGAGTGAATATTTTGCCCGTCAGATGCTTCTCCTTCGGCACTTCTCTGGCATAACTGCCCCAGTCATCGCGGGTTATCATGCCGGTATTAAACGGCGCGAGCAGCGCCAGAAGTTCGCGGCAGGTTTCATCCGTGCGTGGGCCAAACGTATAAGCCAGAACACCGCCTGTTTTGGTGTTGTATGCGTACCAGAGCCAGTGCTGCCGGGCTTTACTGCCGACAAAGCTCCATTGCTCATCAAGTTCGCAGATAAGGGCCACGTCTGCATGAGCGACCGGGGTCGACAACTGGCAACAGCCAGTTGGACAGTCCGAGAACGCAGTGAACGGGCTGCCCGCAGAATCCCCCCCCTCATAACTCGGTTGCTGTAACTGACGCTCCAGCCGTTTTTCCTGTTTCGCTTTCATCGGTGTCGAAATCAGTCTGTCCAGTGACATGAACAGTCCCCCATCCCCTGCATCCACCACTTTCACGCCGAGTGCAATGACCAATTTTTACATACAGATTTGTGAGACAAATTGCAATAATTGATACACAGAACAAATATAATTTTTAGTTATATATAATAAAAGGAGGTTATATGAGCATTAGTCGGCGTAATTTCTTACGCGGGGTGGGGATCGGCTGTTCTGCCTGTGCTCTGGGGAGTTTTCCACCAGGAGCGCTTGCGCGTAATCCGGTCCAAAACCTCACTGGTAAAGCGAGCCTGACGCCCAGTCTGTGTGAAATGTGTTCGTTTCGCTGCCCCATTCAGGCGCAGGTAATAAATAATAAGACCGTCTTTATCCAGGGAAATCCCCATGCGCCTCAACAGGGAACGCGGGTCTGCGCCAGAGGTGGCAGTGGCGTCAGCCTCGTTAACGATCCGCATCGAATAGTCAAGCCGATGAAACGCAGCGGTCCGCGAGGCAGCGGAGAGTGGCAGACCATTAGCTGGCAGCAGGCATACAGTGAAATTGCCGCCAAAATGATGGCGATTAAGCAGCAGCATGGCCCGGAAGCCGTTGTCTTCTCTTCTAAATCTGGTTCTCTGTCCAGCCATCTCTTCCATCTGGCGACCGCGTTTGGTTCGCCGAATACCTTTACCCACGCTTCCACCTGTCCGGCAGGGAAAGCCATTGCGGCAAAAGTGATGATGGGAGGCGATCTGGCGATGGATATCGTCAATACCCGTTATCTGGTGTCGTTTGGTCACAACCTTTATGAAGGGATTGAGGTCGCAGATACTCATGAGTTGATGACCGCGCAGGAGAAGGGAGCCAAAATGGTCAGCTTTGACCCGCGTCTGTCTATTTTCTCCAGCAAAGCCGATGAATGGCACGCAATCCGCCCCGGCGGTGATTTGCCAGTGCTGATGGCGATGTGCCACGTGATGATTAAGGAAAATCTTTATGACGCCGCCTTCATTGAGCGGTACACCACAGGCTTTAGCCAGCTGAGTGATGCCGTTGCCAACGCGACCCCACAGTGGGCACAAAAGCTGGCCGATGTTCCCGCCGAGGTGATTGTCAGAGTAACTCGCGAAATGGCGGCATGCGCACCGCGTGCCATCGTTAGCCCAGGCCATCGCGCGACTTTCTCGCAGGAAGAAATTGATATGCGCCGGATGATTTTTACGCTCAATGCGCTGCTCGGCAACATTGAGCGCGAAGGTGGCCTGTATCAGAAAAAAGCGGCGGCGACCTACAATAAGCTGGCGGGGGAAAAAGTCGCCCCGGTGCTGGCGAAACCTGATGTAAAAAATATGCCGAAGCCGAAGGCGCAGCGGATCGATTTGGTTGCGCCGCAATTCAAATACATCGCCGCAGGTGGCGGCGTGGTACAAAGCATTATCGACTCGGTGCTCAATCAGACGCCTTATCCCGTTAAAGGCTGGATCATGTCACGGCATAACCCTTTCCAGACGGTAACTTGCCGTCCGGATCTGGTCAAAACGGTTGAGCGACTGGATCTGGTGGTTAGCTGCGATGTTTATCTCAGTGAAAGCGCGGCCTACGCCGACTATCTGCTGCCAGAATGCACCTACCTTGAACGTGATGAAGAAGTTACGGACATGTCGGGTCTGCATCCGGCGTATGCGTTGCGCCAGCAGGTGGTAGAACCCGTTGGTGAAGCGCGCCCCAGCTGGCAAATCTGGAAGGAGCTGGGTCAACAGTTGGGGCTTGGGCAATACTATCCGTGGCAGGATATGCAAACCCGACAGCTATATCAGCTCAACGGCGATCACACACTGGCCGCCGCTCTTCGTGAAAAGGGCTACCTTGAATGGGGCGTTCCACTGTTGCTGCGCGAGGCAGAGTCTGTGCAGCAGTTTACTGCCCGTTACCCTAATGCGTTGCCCGCGGACAGTGATAATACTTATGGCGAACATCTGCGTTTTAAATCTCCGTCAGGAAAAATTGAACTCTATTCAGAAACGCTGGAAGAATTGTTACCCGGCTACGGCGTGCCGCGCGCGCGCAACTTTACTCTGAAACGCGACGATGAACTCTATTTCATTCAGGGCAAGGTGGCGGTGCATACCAACGGCGCGACCCAGTACGTCCCTTTGCTCAGCGAACTGATGTGGGACAATGCGGTTTGGATCCACCCGCAAACGGCGAGCGCCAAAGACATTAAAAATGGTGATGAAATCTGGCTGCAAAACGCAACAGGCAAAGAGAAAGGCAGAGCGCTGGTCACGTCGGCGATACGTCCGGACACGGTGTTCGTCTATATGGGATTTGGCGCCAAGGCCGGGGCAAAAACGGCGGCGACTACCCACGGGATCCATTGCGGCAATTTACTTCCGCACGTTACCAGCCCGGTTTCCGGGACGGTAGTGCATACCGCTGGCGTCACACTTAGCCGCGCATGAACAGGGAGAAGATCATGAAGCATATTGCAAACCAGTACGTCATGTTACATGACGAGAAACGCTGCATTGGCTGCCAAGCCTGCACTGTTGCCTGTAAGGTTCTTAACGAGGTGCCGGAGGGATTTAGCCGCGTGCAGGTACAAATTCGTGCACCGGAAACGACATCGCAGGCGTTGTCTCATTTCCAGTTTGTTCGGGTCTCTTGTCAACATTGTGAAGACGCGCCCTGCGTTTCCGTGTGTCCGACCGGAGCCTCGTTCCGTGATGAAAACGGCATTGTGCAGGTGGATAAATCACGCTGTATCGGCTGCGACTATTGCGTTGCGGCGTGTCCGTTCCACGTTCGTTACCTCAACCCAACCACCGGAAAGGCCGATAAGTGTAACTTCTGCGCCGATACCCGGCTGAAAGAGGGGCTGGAACCAGCCTGCGTCTCGGTTTGCCCGACGGATGCCTTGACCTTTGGTCGGCTCGATGATCCGCAGATTCAAACGTGGATCGCGCAAAAATCAGTCTATCGTCAGCAGGAAAAACGCAGCGGCGAGGTCAGCCTGTACAGACGTAAAGAACTGCATCAGGAGGGGAATGTATGAATACGACATGGGGAGCGGAACTGCATTACACGCCGGACTACTGGCCGCTGTGGTTGATGGTCGCGGGGCTGGTGGTCGTGTTGATGATTGCCGGACTGATCGTTCACGCCTTATTGCGCCGCATGCTGGCACCCAAAAACCTGGAGGGAGAAGAACAGCGCGACTATCTGTATTCGCTGGCCATTCGCCGCTGGCACTGGGGCAACGCACTGCTGTTTATTCTGCTGCTGGTCAGTGGTTTATGCGGACACTTTTCTCTCGGCCCCGTCGCGCTGATGGTGCAGTTACATACCTGGTGCGGCTTTGCTCTGGTCGTATTTTGGTTAGGGTTTGTGGCGATTAACGCCACGACAGGCAACGGTCGGCACTATCGGGTGCAGCCGAAAGGGCTGGTGGATCGCTGCTGGCGTCAGACGCGTTTTTATCTGTACGGCATTATGAAAGGTGAGCCTCATCCTTTTGCTGCCACACAGGAAAATAAGTTTAACCCGCTGCAACAGCTGGCTTATCTGGCGATTATGTATCTGTTGCTGCCGTTGCTCATCATCACAGGTCTGTTGGCGCTTTATCCACAGATTGTCGGCGCTGGCCCTATTATTCTGCTGCTGCATATGGTGCTGGCGATGGTGGGGCTGCTGTTTATCTGTGCGCATATTTATCTGTGTACGTTGGGAGATACCCCGGGGCAGATTTTTCGTAGCATGATTGATGGCTATCATCGCCATCGTCATCACGCGATGCAAACGGAATCGCGTACGCGTAAAGGTAAAGCCGCCTGACAGGGACTACCTTTGTGGAAACGGAATAAACGACGCGGTGAACTGAGCGGCTTCCAGGATGATGAAGCCGTGCCCCTGTGCAACAAAATAAATGGAAGCGTACAGCGAGAGCCGTATTGACAGGGATGTCATCAGCCTTTTGGGCTGCCGCCAGTCAATGCCCTCAAGGAGCATAGCCAGCGGTGCCGTGAAGAAGAAAAAATCCGCGCCATTGAGCTTTATTTCAAATATACCGGGAAGCTTGCCCCGTCGTACTCGAGCTGGGCTACCCTTCGAAAAGAAATCTGCGACGTTGGATCCGCTCATGGGAAGCTGGTGGCAGAGTAAAAGAATCTATTCGTCATAAGCCCCGACCGGGGGTACTGAGTTAATGCAACGGTTCACTCTTTGTCGCCGGGACTAATGGGCGAATTTTGTCACGGGTATCCCAGACCGGAGGGATTTCCTCCAATTTAGTGACAGAAGCTCGTACAAAAGGCACCCGTGCAAGAGTCATAATCGTATCTAACCAACGGTCACGAATAATGCGCTCTGCCCTTTCATGACTCGGATCATCCAGCTCAATAACACAGACTATTTTATTGTTCTTCTTTGAAACCAGAACATAATCCATTGCCATGCCATTATAAATTGCAAAGAAACGCTTTCTTTCTTCTTCGCTAAACTCGGGTTGTTCTGGAAAGTTGATCAAGCGCCCCAGAGAGACCTGACAATGGATATGACAATAATGTCCAAACCATTTCTCCAGATTATCGAAATAGACTTTTTCACAACGCGTAATTAACCACTCTTTTCCGTCCAATAAAATACCTTCGGCAACCATTCCCTGAAATAAATCATCTCGTTCTTGCCAACGAGAGTCACGATAGGTTTTCTGCGGTGTATAGCTCCTTGTCGACGCTTTAGCAGCAGGGGAAGTTGCAGATGAAGGGACGGGTTGCGATTTAGTGATGATTACCGGTGAGGCAACTTTTCGGAGTGTCACTTTTCTGGCAACAGCAAAACCAGCGACAAATGCAATTGTTAAACAAGTTACAAAAGCCATAAAACTCATAATTAATCTTCACCTATCCATGTTGATTATATTTCATTACTAACGTTACTCGCTGAAGCGTGTTACATACCAACAACTCAACGATCAATATATAGTTAGTATCATGTTTTGATTATTACAACCATCCCTGTTTTGCCATTGCGGCTTGCCTTCCACAAAAAAATAACAACACACAATATTAGCCAAAGAATTAATTAAGATTAACCTTACATTTTTAATATTATTCCTAAAAAATAAAATCAGGGGAATATATTCGGTGTTAATCAGTCAGTCAAACTATGGCCCATTGGTGATTAAACCTCATAGGCAAAATTGGCACCAGACCTCCAGTACAGGTTGAATGGCTGAAAAAAGATAGGCAGATGCTCGCTTTTTTGGCTTCTGGAAGAAAAGTTCTCCGCGCTGGCGCTATTACACTGGTCTGGTGCTATGACGAAAAATGCCTGGTATGAGTATCTAAACCAGAATCCATTTCGCCCCCTGGATGTTAACCTGAAGAAAAAACAAAGCCCGGTTCGCCCGGGCTCTGCACCGATAATACACTTAACTGTATGCATGTAGCGTACGTTGGCAAAGTGCCGAACGTACACAATCCTCTTTACCGAATCGGACGATCCCGATCATTTCATCTTCTTCGAAACGTTCCAGCGCGTCACTTAATCCGGAGCGCACGCCGCGAGGTAAATCGCATTGCGTGATATCACCGTTGACGATAACCGTCACGTTCTCCCCAAGGCGGGTTAAAAACATTTTCATTTGCGCGGCAGTCACATTCTGCGCCTCGTCAAGAATGACGACCGCATTTTCAAAGGTACGCCCACGCATATAGGCGAACGGTGCGATTTCCACCTTCCCTATTTCCGGTCGCAGGCAGTACTGCATAAATGAAGCCCCTAAGCGCCGGACCAGCACGTCGTAGACCGGGCGAAAATAGGGAGCAAATTTTTCTGCGATATCTCCAGGTAAGAAGCCAAGATCTTCATCGGCTTGCAGAACTGGACGGGTGACGATAATCCTGTCGACATCCTTATGTATCAGGGCCTCTGCCGCTTTTGCTGCACTGATCCAGGTTTTTCCGCACCCGGCTTCGCCCGTGGCGAATATCAGCTGCTTACTCTCAATAGCCTTCAGATAGTGCAATTGCGCTTCATTTCGCGCGAGGACAGGCGAGGTATCTCGACTGTCGCGGGCCATACCAATGGCTTCTACGCCGCTCATCTGCACAAGCGAGGTGACCGATTCTTCTTCACGCTGTTTATGGCTGCGCGAATCCCGTCTCAGCACACGTTTTGCCTCGCGACGAGCTTTGATCACTGCTTTTTGTCTTCCCATGGAGAGCACCTTGAGTTGTTTGTATTCATCACACGCGCCGTTGGCAGCGCGATTATGCGCACGAACATCAGAGGGTTGGCTTCCTTGTAAGCCATAGTTTGCTTTTAGATAAAATGCCGAAAAACGGCTACGCGCACCGTTTACGGCGTCGGTAACACATGAAAAGAAAGGAAGAAGTTGAAAATGCAAAGTGATGAGATGACTACCGGAGGAGAAATCTCCGCGAGTGGTGGAGCGTTGCTTAACAAAATATTGTCCAGTACAGGACGTTACCATCCGCGATCTCCATAGTGACTGATTATCACTGCCGGGAACTTCCGCTGCTATTAATAAGTACAACAGCTCTCGCGTTTATTGCAACAATATATTCACTTATATTTAACCACAAAGAATCATTTCAGTGGCATTAGTTTCTACTGGAAAGATGACAGCGATGGAAAAAGAACACAGAGGGCAATCACTGATTGCCCTCTGCCTGCTTCCTGTAATGACGTGAAATTTTCGGTAAAACGCCTTCCCTTACCCTTCCTGCAACCGTGACGGCGGCGCCGAATGATAATGCGCATCGGCCTCGGCAAAGCGTTTTTGCATCGCCGCTGACGGGGCTTTACCCAGCAAACTAAACACCACAATCCCAATGCTGCCAAAGATAAAGCCCGGGATAATTTCGTACAGACCCAGCCAGCCGAACTGTTTCCAGACGATAACCGTCAGTGCGCCAATGATCATCCCCGCCAGCGCACCGTTACGCGTCATGCGTGACCACATCACCGAGAACAGCACCACTGGACCAAACGCCGCACCAAAGCCTGCCCACGCGTAGCTCACTAAGCCCAGCACGCGGTTTTCCGGGTTCGCCGCCAGCGCAATAGCCACCAGCGCTACCACCAGCACCATCACACGTCCTACCCACACCAGTTCTTTCTGGCTGGCATGTTTACGCAAAAACGCTTTGTACAGATCTTCGGTAATTGCACTGGAACATACCAACAGCTGGCAGCTTAACGTTGACATTACCGCCGCCAGAATCGCCGACAACAGAATCCCGGCAATCCACGGATTAAACAGAATTTGCGCCAGTTCGATAAACACGCGCTCGGCGTTCTGGTTTACCGCACCAGCTACCGACGGGTGCTTATTAAAGTAAGCAATACCAAAGAAGCCGACAGCCACCGCCCCAGCCAGGCACAGGATCATCCAGGTCATACTGATACGACGCGCATGGACAATGCTGTGGTGAGAATCCGCCGCCATAAAGCGCGCCAGAATGTGCGGCTGCCCGAAGTAACCCAGACCCCAGCCCATCAGCGAGATAATGGCAACAACGTTCAGCCCTTTGAGCATATCCACGTTTTCAATGCTCTTTTGTTTGATCACTTCCAGCGAGTCGCCAAACCCACCGACGCTAATGATTACGATAACCGGCGTCAGGATCAGGGCAAAAATCATCAGGCTGGCCTGTACAGTGTCAGTCCAGCTCACCGCGAGGAAGCCGCCAATAAAAGTGTAAAGGATCGTCGCCGCAGCCCCCGCCCACAGAGCCGTTTCGTAGCTCATGCCAAAGGTACTTTCAAACAGACGCGCACCTGCCACAATGCCCGAAGCGCAATAAATGGTGAAGAACAGCAAAATAACCAGCGCGGAGATAATGCGCAAAATGCGGCTTTTATCTTCAAAGCGCCCGGTGAAATAATCCGGCAATGTTAAGGCGTTATTGTTGTATTCGGTGTGAACACGCAACCGCCCGGCCACCAGCTTCCAGTTAACCCACGCGCCTAATATCAGACCAATGGCGATCCAGCTTTCGGAAATCCCGGAAAGAAAAACTGCGCCCGGCAACCCCATTAACAGCCAGCCGCTCATATCCGACGCCCCCGCCGATAATGCCGTGACGAATGGCCCAAGGCTGCGACCGCCCAGGATATAGTCGTCGAAGTTTTTCGTTGATCGCCAGGCGATAAACCCAATCAATATCATGCCAAAGATATAGACACAAAATGTCACCAACATCGGTGTGCTAATAGCCATCTAAAGTCTCCCCAAAATTATTATCGGCATTGTCGAAACTTGCCGTTATATCTGCCACCGGAACGGGGTAACAGAGTTTATGTTTTACCAGGGCGATCGTATCCTGCCGGAAGCGCTGGTTATTCACAATCGATTTAACACATTATTTACATTAAAATTTAGTGCTCAACGATACTATTTTTCATCAGGTTGCACTCTCTCACATTTTTTGCGGTTGCACCTTCCAAAAATGTTAACTGCCGCAGAGAAAAAGTCTGAGTTATTTTTTTAATCCCTGTCATATCGACTTCTTTTATTAACATTTCATTCATTTTTAAGCTTGCTACGCAGGTCACATTTAACAAGGTTGCACAAAGTTGCAACATGATAGATATTTCACGATAACGTTAAGTTGCACCTTTGAGAACAACAGGAGTAATGGCATGGGAACCACCACCATGGGGGTTAAGCTGGACGACGCGACGCGTGAGCGTATTAAGTCTGCCGCGACACGTATCGATCGCACACCACACTGGTTAATTAAGCAGGCGATTTTTTCTTATCTTGAACAACTGGAAAACAGCGATACTCTGCCGGAGCTACCTGCGCTGCTTTCTGGCGCGGCCAATGAGAGCGATGAAGCACCGACTCCGACAGAGGAACCACACCAGCCATTCCTCGACTTTGCCGAGCAAATATTGCCCCAGTCAGTTTCCCGCGCCGCGATCACCGCTGCCTATCGCCGCCCGGAAACCGAAGCGGTTTCTATGCTGCTGGAACAAGCCCGCCTGCCGCAGCCGGTTGCAGAACAGGCGCACAAACTGGCGTATCAACTGGCCGATAAACTGCGTAATCAAAAAAACGCCAGTGGTCGGGCAGGAATGGTCCAGGGGTTATTGCAGGAGTTTTCGCTGTCATCACAGGAAGGCGTGGCGCTGATGTGTCTGGCAGAAGCGTTGTTACGTATTCCCGACAAAGCCACCCGTGATGCGTTAATTCGCGACAAAATCAGCAACGGTAACTGGCAGTCACACATTGGTCGTAGCCCGTCCCTGTTTGTTAATGCCGCAACCTGGGGGCTGCTGTTTACCGGCAAACTGGTTTCCACCCATAACGAAGCCAGCCTCTCCCGCTCGCTGAACCGCATTATCGGTAAGCGCGGTGAACCGCTGATCCGCAAAGGTGTGGATATGGCGATGCGCCTGATGGGCGAGCAGTTCGTCACTGGCGAAACCATCGCGGAAGCGTTAGCCAATGCCCGCAAGCTGGAAGAGAAAGGCTTCCGTTACTCTTACGATATGTTGGGCGAAGCTGCACTGACTGCCGCAGATGCACAGGCATATATGGTTTCCTATCAGCAGGCGATTCACGCCATTGGTAAAGCATCCAATGGTCGTGGCATCTATGAAGGGCCGGGCATTTCAATCAAGCTGTCGGCGCTGCATCCGCGTTATAGCCGCGCCCAATATGACCGGGTAATGGAAGAGCTTTACCCACGTCTGAAATCACTAACCCTGCTGGCGCGTCAGTACGATATTGGTATTAACATCGATGCCGAAGAGGCCGATCGTCTGGAGATCTCCCTCGATCTGCTGGAAAAACTCTGTTTCGAGCCTGAACTAACAGGCTGGAACGGCATCGGTTTTGTTATTCAGGCTTATCAAAAACGCTGCCCGCTGGTGATTGATTACCTGATTGATCTGGCGACCCGCAGCCGCCGCCGTCTGATGATTCGCCTGGTGAAAGGCGCGTACTGGGATAGTGAAATAAAGCGTGCGCAGATGGACGGCCTTGAAGGTTATCCGGTTTATACCCGCAAGGTGTATACCGACGTTTCTTATCTCGCCTGTGCTAAAAAGCTGCTGGCGGTGCCGAATTTAATTTATCCGCAGTTCGCGACGCACAACGCCCATACGCTGGCGGCAATTTATCAACTGGCGGGTCAGAACTACTATCCGGGTCAGTACGAGTTCCAGTGTCTGCACGGTATGGGCGAGCCACTTTATGAGCAGGTCACCGGGAAAGTTGCCGACGGCAAACTTAACCGTCCGTGTCGTATTTATGCTCCGGTTGGCACACATGAAACGCTGCTGGCATATCTGGTGCGTCGCCTGCTGGAAAACGGTGCTAACACCTCGTTTGTAAACCGTATTGCCGACACCTCTTTGCCACTGGATGACCTGGTTGCCGATCCGGTCACTGCTGTAGAAAAACTGGCGCAACAGGAAGGGCAAACGGGATTACCGCATCCGAAAATTCCCCTGCCACGCGATCTTTACGGTCACGGGCGCGACAACTCGGCAGGGCTGGATCTTGCCAATGAACACCGGCTGGCATCACTCTCCTCTGCCCTGCTCAATAGTGCACTGCAAAAATGGCAGGCCTTGCCAATGCTGGAACAACCGGTAGCGGCAGGTGAGATGTCGCCCGTTATTAACCCTGCGGAACCGAAAGATATTGTTGGCTATGTGCGTGAAGCCACGCCGCGTGAAGTGGAACAGGCGCTGGAAAGTGCGGTTAATAACGCGCCAATCTGGTTTGCCACTCCTCCGGCTGAACGCGCGGCGATTTTGCATCGCGCTGCCGTGCTGATGGAAAGCCAGATGCAGCAACTGATTGGTATTCTGGTGCGTGAAGCCGGAAAAACCTTCAGTAACGCCATTGCCGAAGTGCGCGAAGCGGTCGATTTTCTCTACTACTACGCCGGACAGGTGCGGGATGATTTCGCTAACGAAACCCATCGTCCATTAGGGCCTGTGGTGTGTATCAGCCCGTGGAACTTCCCGCTGGCGATTTTCACCGGGCAGATCGCCGCCGCACTGGCGGCAGGTAACAGCGTTCTGGCAAAACCGGCAGAACAAACGCCGCTGATTGCCGCGCAAGGGATCGCCATTTTGCTGGAAGCGGGCGTACCGCCAGGTGTGGTGCAGCTGCTGCCTGGTCAGGGTGAAACCGTGGGCGCACAACTGACGGGTGATGATCGCGTGCGCGGGGTGATGTTTACCGGTTCAACCGAAGTCGCTACATTGCTGCAACGCAATATCGCCAGCCGCCTGGACGCTCAGGGTCGCCCTATTCCGCTTATTGCAGAAACCGGCGGCATGAACGCGATGATTGTCGATTCTTCAGCACTGACCGAACAGGTTGTCGTGGATGTACTGGCCTCGGCCTTCGACAGTGCGGGTCAGCGTTGTTCGGCACTGCGTGTGCTGTGTCTGCAAGATGAAATTGCTGACCACACGCTGAAAATGCTGCGTGGCGCAATGGCCGAATGCCGAATGGGTAATCCGGGGCGCCTGACCACTGACATCGGCCCAGTGATTGATAGCGAAGCGAAAGCCAATATCGAGCGTCATATTCAGACCATGCGCAGCAAAGGCCGTCCGGTGTTCCAGGCAGTGCGGGAAAACAGTGAAGATGCCCGTGAATGGCAAAGTGGCACCTTTGTCGCCCCGACGCTGATCGAACTGGATGACTTTGCCGAATTGCAAAAAGAGGTCTTTGGTCCGGTGCTGCATGTGGTGCGTTACAACCGTAACCAGCTGCCGGAATTGATCGAGCGGATTAACGCTTCCGGTTATGGTCTGACGCTTGGCGTCCATACGCGCATTGATGAAACCATTGCCCAGGTCACTGGCTCGGCGCATGTCGGTAATTTGTATGTTAACCGTAATATGGTGGGCGCAGTGGTTGGGGTGCAACCGTTCGGTGGCGAAGGGTTGTCCGGCACCGGGCCGAAAGCTGGCGGTCCGCTCTATCTCTACCGTCTGCTGGCGAATCGCCCGGAAAGCGCGCTGGCGGTGACGCTCGCACGTCAGGATGCAGAGTATCCGGTCGATGCACAGTTGAAATCCGCATTGACCCAGCCGCTGAATGCACTGCGGGAATGGGCGGCAAACCGTCCAGAATTGCAGGCGTTATGTACGCAATATGGCGATCTGGCGCAGGCAGGAACACAGCGATTGTTGCCTGGGCCGACGGGTGAACGCAACACCTGGACGCTGCTGCCGCGTGAGCGCGTGTTGTGTATTGCGGATGATGAACAGGATGTGCTGACTCAGCTCGCCGCCGTGCTGGCGGTGGGCAGCCAGGTGCTGTGGCCGGATGATGCGATGCATCGGCAGTTAGTGAACGCATTACCATCGGCAGCCAGCGAACGTATTCAACTGGCGAAAGCGGAAAATATTACCGCTCAACCGTTTGATGCGGTGATCTTCCACGGGGATTCAGATCAACTTCGCGCATTGTGTGAAGCGGTTGCCGCGCGGGATGGCGCAATTGTTTCGGTGCAGGGTTTTGCCCGTGGCGAAAGCAATATCCTGCTGGAACGTCTGTATATCGAGCGTTCGCTGAGTGTGAATACCGCTGCCGCTGGCGGTAACGCCAGTTTAATGACGATCGGTTAAACAGGCAGCCGGAGGATGTTACAACCTCCTCCGGCATCTTTATCGTGGTCGAATCCCCTCAATAATAATTCGCTGCACGTTTTCAACTGTTTGGTTGAAAAACACCTCATCGCGCAACGTCGCGCCTGTCACTGCCTCCACCTGAGGGGCGAAATCGGCGTAATGTTGAGTGGAAGCCCAGATCATAAAAATCAAATGCTGCGGGTCAATCGGCGCGAGTTTGCCACTTTTGACCCAACCGGCAATCAGCGCCGATTTCTCATCAATTAATGCCTTCAAATCGCCCGTCAGTTCATCCATTAACAGCGGCGCACCAGCCAACATCTCCATACAGAACAGGCGTGAAGCCTGCGGATAATCGCGGGAGACCTCCAGCTTCAGACGAATGTACTCTTTGATCGCCGCCAGCGGGGCGAAATCTTCACGAAACGCTTTTAACGGTGCCAGCCAGATATCGAGAATTTGCCGCAGCACGGCAATATACAGCGCCTCTTTTGACGGAAAGTAATACAGCAGATTGGTTTTTGAAACACCCGCCAACTCTGCGATCTGCTCCAGCCTTGTGCCGTGAAAACCGAATTGTGAAAAAGTGTCCAGTGCTGCGCTAAGAATCGCTTTTTTCTTCGCGCTCACTGCGCGCGAACGTTTACCCGTTGTTTTCACTGCGCCCTGCGTCATGCGCTCTCCCCTCTTGTAGATTGGCAACAGGATAGCAAAACCCCCGTTCGGCCTCGACCTCCTGCACTCTCATCGCGCACGGATGCATGTTTTGTGTGCAAGTGTTTTGACCGTTTAGCCCACTTTGCAAGCAAGCCAGTACGCGGCTGAAAAGGATATGCAGGATGCAGAGCAAACCGGGCGCGACGCTGGCTCTTATGGAGTGGGTGATTTTGCTCTGACGCTGGGGGTTTTGCGTTGGGAGGGATCGGTACAGCAACCTTTGGCACGATTTTACTCAATGCTCTGTTAAGCAAACGGTTGGTTGACGTTCCTCTGCCAGAAGTTGTTCATCAGAAGCCATAAACAGAAAACCGCCGGGTAACCGGCGGTGATGGCTTTATGACGAGCTTCAGACAAAAATGCATTCGTCATTGATTAGCCCGGCTAGTTGTCGCTTTTACCGTGACTGCTTTTGCCACCTTTTTTACCTGCTTCAGATGCGCGCTGCGGGTCATTTTTGAAATTCCCCCCGCTGTGCTGTCCACCTTTTTTACCTGCTTCTGATGCTCTTTCGCGGTCTTCTGCAAAATTGCCGGAACCGCCTCGATGGTTTGCCATTACTGACCTCCGTCTGGGTATAGACATCATATTGCATAGATTTAACGTGGCGTATGGCAGCTGCCATATTTTCGCTACGTGGGACTAAGCTTAGTGAACTGACGCGGGTCTACCCACGTTTAGTAATATCCTGCAACAGCTTCTTAGCGAGAATAGATATCATCTCCAATAATTATCCATAAGCCGCTCTTATGATTAAAAAAACGCGATGAGATAAAAATGTGTCATTTTGCGACAAAATTACGTGCTTGTGAAAATTGTTATAAATCAAATAAGTGGTTGTGAAATTTGCACTCTGAAAAGGACGTCTTATCTTTAAATAAGTGGTAGCGAATCGCTACGGAATAGAGATAACACGAGGAGTGGTTAGAAATGGCTAAAGTTCTGGTGCTTAATTATTCTATGTACGGACATATTGAAACGATGGCACGCGCAGTTGCTGAAGGCGCAAGCAAAGTGGCTGGCGCAGAAGTTATCGTTAAGCGTGTACCGGAAACCATGCCGCCGCAATTATTCGAAAAAGCAGGCGGTAAAACGCAAACTGCACCGGTTGCAACCCCGCAAGAACTGGCCGATTACGACGCCATCATTTTTGGTACACCTACCCGCTTTGGCAACATGTCCGGTCAAATGCGTACCTTCCTCGATCAGACGGGCGGCCTGTGGGCTTCCGGCGCACTGTACGGCAAACTGGCGAGTGTCTTTAGCTCCACCGGTACTGGCGGCGGTCAGGAACAAACGATTACTTCAACCTGGACGACCCTTGCGCATCACGGCATGGTGATTGTCCCCATTGGCTACGCAGCGCAGGAATTATTTGACATTTCACAGGTTCGCGGCGGTACGCCGTACGGCGCAACCACCATCGCAGGCGGTGACGGTTCACGCCAGCCCAGCCAGGAAGAACTGTCTATTGCTCGTTATCAAGGGGAATATGTCGCAGGTCTGGCAGTTAAACTTAACGGCTAATCTTCAACAGGAGGATACGCATGCCAACTCAAGAAGCGAAAGCTCATCACGTCGGTGAATGGGCATCTCTGCGCAATACGTCGCCGGAAATAGCCGAGGCCATTTTCGACGTCGCCGGGTACGACGAAAAAATGGCAGAAAAGATTTGGGAGGAAGGTAGCGATGAGGTGTTAGTCAAAGCCTTTGCTAAGACCGATAAAGATTCGCTTTTTTGGGGCGAACAGACCATCGAACGTAAAAACGTTTAACCCTGATACTCCCCCGTAGTGAACGGGAGATTTCGAATTATTGACAACGTACGCTTTGTTCATGCCGGATGCGGCGTGCACGCCTTATCCGGCCTACATGATCGTGCAAATTCGATATAGTGCAATTATCGGGTAGGCCTGATAAGCGTAGCGCATCAGGCAATCTCACATTTGTCATCAGTCACCTACTCCCCTGCTTCAGTCGGGGAGTTTTCTGTTATTTCACCGCCTCATTCAACACGCGATCAAACTTATCCATAGGACAGAAACCATCAGCATCCAAGGTTTGATGCAACCTATGCCTGATACAATGAGCAAATGCTATCTGAAAGCACAGCAAGAAAATTCTTCACCGCTTTAACCTTTTCCGGAGAGTCGGTATCTATACCCTAAATAATTCGAGTTGCAGGAAGGCGGCAAGTGAGAGAATCCCGATGAGCTAACATAAGTAAGTGATTCGGGTGAACGAACGCAGCCAACGCACATGCAACTTGAAGTATGACGGATATATAACAAGCGCCCCCCTGACTCAGGTAAATGCAATATGCATCTTTCGTCATTCAAGCAACTACCAATGAATTCTTTTTTAAATTTGATTAATTTCACTCTAAATAAAATATATACCAGGCATAGAATATTTTCTTCTTCCCGTCTGATTTCATTGTACAACCGCATAAAACACATAAGTTTTTTCAAAAGGCGTGATTGAACATTTTTCCACGAGGATTTCAATAACATATTCTGTGTTGGCATATAAAATTCTGAGGATTACTCTACAATTACAGGAGTTACCTTACAGGGGTTCCTTCAATTTGTGTTGATCTACGCGAGATAACGCTATGGAATTAAAGGATTATTACGCCATCATGGGCGTGAAACCGACGGACGATCTCAAGACAATCAAGACCGCCTATCGTCGACTGGCCCGCAAATACCATCCCGATGTCAGCAAAGAACCGGATGCCGAAGCCCGCTTCAAAGAGGTCGCTGAAGCCTGGGAAGTGCTAAGTGATGAACAACGTCGCGCTGAGTATGATCAGATGTGGCAACATCGCAACGATCCGCAATTTAGCCGTCAGTTCCATCATGGCGACGGTCAGAGTTTTAACGCCGAAGATTTTGACGATATCTTCTCGTCAATTTTCGCTCAACATGCCCGTCAGAGCCGTCAACGCCCCGCTACACGCGGCCACGATATTGAAATCGAAGTGGCGGTATTCCTCGAAGAAACGCTTACTGAGCACAAGCGCACTATCAGCTATAACCTGCCAGTTTATAACGCCTTTGGCATGATCGAACAGGAAATCCCGAAAACGCTGAATGTGAAGATCCCGGCAGGGGTCGGCAATGGTCAACGTATCCGCCTGAAAGGCCAGGGGACGCCGGGCGAAAACGGCGGTCCAAATGGTGACCTGTGGCTGGTTATTCACATCGCGCCGCATCCGCTGTTTGATATTGTCGGCCAGGATCTGGAAATTGTAGTGCCGGTTAGCCCGTGGGAAGCGGCGCTGGGCGCTAAAGTCACTGTTCCAACACTGAAAGAAAGCATTTTGCTGACTATCCCGCCAGGCAGCCAGGCCGGGCAACGATTACGCGTTAAAGGCAAAGGTCTGGTGAGCAAAAAACAGACCGGCGATCTGTATGCAGTGCTGAAAATCGTGATGCCGCCGAAACCGGATGAAAACACTGCCGCGCTGTGGCAGCAACTGGCAGACGCCCAGTCGTCTTTTGATCCACGTAAAGATTGGGGGAAAGCATGATGGCTAATGTTACGGTGACTTTTACTATAACTGAATTTTGCATGCATACCGGCATCTCTGAAGAGGAATTGAATGAAATTGTCGGTTTGGGAGTGGTTGAACCGCGGGAGATCCAGGAAACAACCTGGGTATTTGACGACCATGCCGCCATTGTGGTGCAACGCGCGGTACGCCTGCGTCATGAACTGGCTCTGGACTGGCCGGGGATCGCGGTGGCACTGACGTTAATGGATGATATTGCGCACCTGAGGCAAGAAAACCACCTGCTTCGCCAGCGGCTTTCCCGGTTTGTGGCTCATCCATGATGTGTGTTTGCGGGATGCGATGACGCATCTTAGCCGGCCTACAAAGACTATTGTTCCCGTGGGCCGGATAAAGCATTCTCCCCGCATCCGGCGGCTGTGCCATAATTATTTGTTTTGGTTGCCGCACTCCACTAATGCCAGCAATAACTGGCTTAATGCCGCGTAAAAACCAAAACTGTCATACTGGCGACAACGCGCGACAAACTCTGGTAACCATTGCCGCAGTGCAGTTAGCGTTTTTTGTCGCAGATTATTTACTCCCTGTGCAGGTACAACACCCTCTCCATGGGCAAAATACAGATGACTTAACAACTCAAGGAAAATCGCCAGATGATCTGCCGGTTCGTTGAATATGCGCACTGCACGACCATCTCAGTCGGACCATTAAACGCCGTCACCTTCTCTATCGGACCGGTGAATTTTTCAATTTCCACATAGTTGTGTGTGAGCGGGTGGCCTACGCCAGTTGCGACGTACCGATGTCGGGCGTTAGCACGTTGGGGTTACCGTATTTACACCGCGCGTTGAGCTCACCACCTTTGTCCGGATCATACCAGGCGCCTTCATGGATCCGCACCACGCCAAAAACCTTTTGTTCATGGTTATGTCCGGTTGGTATGCTTTCTGAATTCATTGGCGGTCTCGGTAAAAAACTATTAGCAACAAGCGGAACATCACCTCGCACGGGGTGATGTTCACAAAATCACATTATTTTGATTTTGACATCATAACTTTCAAGCCCGGTCATTTTTTCTCGTGCGGTGAAGCGAATTTCAGAGACTTCTTTCCCTGTATTATTGTTCAGCTCGGCGATTTTTTGCGCGATAAAGTCGGCGATTTCCGTTTCGGCTTGTTTTTTTAACTCTTCAATATTCACTGTTAACCTCTTCTGGTCTTAAAAGACAGCAACACGCCAGTAAGGTGTTGGTTCCCGATACCCTGGTCAGGTAAGAAATGTTATAAGCCATCTCCCCGAAAGATTCAATAATCAACAGGTTATCGTTTACTATACATACAGCGTTGAAGAAAAATAAGACAGATATAAAAAAGGCTCCGCGAGGGAGCCTGATATTATTTTGTGAAATCCAGTGGCGTATGGTCAGTGCGTATTTGCAGCGCGGCGTTATCAAACGTAATCATCGTCGATTTACAAAAAATACACTTTGCCCCTAAAGGATTTCGCTCCGTCACATCGAATGCCGATGTGCGGTACTGTGATCCATGACAATATGGACAGCGGAAATGGAGGTGTTGAGTAATAACGGCAACCTTAGAGCGTAACAACGTTCGCTGCCGCGGGGCCACGTTGCCCCTGCTCAATAGAAAATTCAACTTTCTGATTTTCGTTCAGTGTGCGAAATTCATTGCTCTGGATGGCGGTGAAATGGACGAAAACGTCCTTGCTGCCGGTGATGCTGCCAACTTACTGATTTAGTGTATGATGGTGTTTTTGAGGTGCTCCAGTGGCTT
>NZ_PTRE01000034.1 GCF_002965065.1 Escherichia sp. MOD1-EC7003 | reverse complement strand
TATCATGGGGGCGCTGGATCTGAAAGCCCCGGAACACCCGTTAATCTGCGAATATAAAACGATAAATGAGTACAATGTATCCCGTTTTTTCAATGAGATACGTAAGGTTTATCCTGATTATAACCAGAAAATCCACGTCATTCTGGATGGCGCAGGTTACCACCGTTCACAGTTAGTAAAAGACTGGGCAGAAGTGGTGAATATACAGCTCCATTATCTCCCGCCGTACAGTCCAAACCTGAATCCGATAGAACGAATGTGGAAATTAATGAACGAACATGCCCGGAATAATCGCTACTTCAGCAGTACGCGAGAGTTCAGGGACGCAATATTTGAATTTTTCAGTCATACGCTGCCGGGTATAGCGGATTCTCAGGCATCCCGAATAAACGATCACTTTCAGGTACTCAAACCCGCATCTTGAGGTTTATTGGGTATATATCACTAAAGTGATGTTTTAATATTTTGCAAATGCTTTCCTCTGAAACTCCTGCATTTATAATATCAAAAACAAAATAGTCTATCATGTTAGTACGCTCATCCTTCCAACGATCAAACGGACAAAAATACACCAATAAAGAAAAATATCGCCCCCTCACAACTTTATCTTTATAACGAGATACTCTTTTTTCTTTAGTTAACTTGGTAAAGGCATCATGTAATTCTGCTACTTTTTGTTCGTCCTGTTCAAATCTTGCTTTTTTACTTTCAGCTTTTACAACCAAGGAACTTTCATCCAAAAAAGGTTCAATAAAGGTAAAGCATTCATCCATAAAATTTATAATTCTAATAAAAAAAATATAATCATCATGACACTCATGATAATCGCATACACTATCCACTAAGTTTTGCAATTGCATCAAATGCATCAGATATACCTATTTTTGATAAAATCTCTTTACAGCAATCACACGCTTCAAGAGCCTGTCAGTAATTCTGTGTAACTGCCACTGTATTAAAGGTGATCGCTCAGGCGGTCACCGAACTCGATAATAAAACGACTCATTGCCAGCCGCCAGTTCTGGATCGGCATACGCCATTTTTTCGACGCATCCTTGATCGCCAGATACACGACCTTCCGCACCGAGTCATCTGTCGGGAACACTTTGCGTTTCTTTATCGCCGCACGGATCACGCTGTTCAGCGATTCTATCGCGTTCGTGGTGTAGATAGCCTTACGGATATCCGCCGGGTAGCCGAAGAAGGTATTCAGGTTTTCCCAGTGTGCACGCCAGCTTTTGCTGATTTGCGGATATTTATCGTCCCATTCTCCCGCGAACGCATCCAGCGCCATCAGCGCCGCCTCTTCGGTCGGGGCCTGATAGACTGCTTTTAACCCGCTGGTGACGGCTTTATAGTCCTTCCAGGACACGTATTTCAGGCTGTTACGCACCATATGGATGATGCACAGCTGGATGTGAGTCTGCG
>NZ_PTRE01000324.1 GCF_002965065.1 Escherichia sp. MOD1-EC7003 | reverse complement strand
AACCCCCCTTTCGCTTGCGCTTCTGATATATGGCGCTCTGCCCACTGGTCAAGTAACCACATAAATACTCCAGGGGATGAACAAAAAGAGTACAGCTATTGTAGATAAGTGGGGATACTACGGGTATAAAAAAACCCGCCGGGGCGCTGAGGGATCCCCATAAATCAGCGCTAATAAACCAACACCATATTCTGGTAGGTTTTGGCGAGATGATTAAGAACTGTGCTTAGCACTGTTCGTCTTAAAA
>NZ_PTRE01000323.1 GCF_002965065.1 Escherichia sp. MOD1-EC7003 | reverse complement strand
TGGTGGAACGTAAAATTTGTGAACTGCCCCGGATTAACGATACCCTGCGTCGGCCTCCCCTTTATTTGGCGAAGGGGGATTGCGCCCGCCTCTGGAAAAAATGATGCCACTGCTGGATAAGCTGCGTGAGCAGTACGGGGTCGGACCGGTATGCAGCGAACTGCATATTGCCCCGTCAACGTATTACCATTGTCAGCAACAGCGACATCATCCGGATAAACGCAGTGCCCGTGCGCAGCACGATGACTGGCTGAAGAGAGAGATACAGCGCGTATACGATGAAAATCATCAGGTGTACGGTGTGCGTAAAGTCTGGCGTCAGTTGTTACGGGAAGGAATCAGGGTGGCCAGATGTACAGTGGCGCGCCTCATGGCGGGTATTGGGGTTGCGGGGGTTTTCCGGGGACGAAATGGACGCTGCAACGTCAGC
>NZ_PTRE01000033.1 GCF_002965065.1 Escherichia sp. MOD1-EC7003 | reverse complement strand
GCCCGCAGGGCGAGCGAAGCGAGTCAATCCCCCCCTCACCGCCATATTTAAAGAAGAGCTCGTACGCAAGTACGGGCTTTTTTTTCGCATTTTGCACATACCGGGGGGGATGAGAAGCCCCGACCGGGGTTCGACAACTTTATCCCTTCCCCTCAGCACCATTAATTATCAACAACTTACTATCACCCACAAATATAGGATTTTCACCGCCCGGCCTACAAATAAAAAGTCCGTAACCTCTTTCGAGACTACGGACTTTATCAACCAACTAAACAGACTTTAAACCATCAGATTAATGCGCTGCTTCCGCCTTGTGCTTTTGTGCACTCTGGAATCCGTAAGTCAGCTCATTTTTCTCTTTATCCAGTGCGACGGTAACCTGACCGCCGTCCACCAGTGAGCCAAACAACAGTTCGTTGGCGAGCGGTTTTTTCAGGTTGTCCTGGATAACACGCGCCATCGGACGTGCGCCCATTGCCCGGTCGTAACCTTTCTCGGCCAGCCAGTTACGCGCTTCCTGGCTCACTTCCAGAGAAACACCTTTCTGATCCAGCTGAACCTGCAACTCGACGATGAATTTATCCACCACCTGATGGATCACGTCGGTTGACAGATGATCGAACCAGATAATATTGTCGAGGCGGTTACGGAACTCTGGCGTAAAGATCTTCTTGATCTCTTCCATCGCATCAGTGCTGTTATCCTGGTGGATAAGGCCAATCGATTTACGCTCGGTTTCCCGTACCCCGGCGTTGGTGGTCATCACCAGCACCACGTTACGGAAGTCAGCTTTGCGTCCGTTGTTGTCGGTCAGCGTGCCGTTATCCATTACCTGCAACAGAATATTGAACACGTCCGGATGCGCTTTCTCGATTTCGTCCAGCAGCAGCACCGCATGCGGATGCTTGATGACCGCGTCGGTCAGCAACCCCCCCTGATCAAAGCCAACGTATCCCGGAGGCGCACCAATCAGGCGGCTAACGGTATGACGTTCCATATACTCGGACATATCAAAGCGTAACAGTTCAATGCCCAGGGCTTTGGAAAGCTGTACCGTCACCTCGGTTTTCCCGACCCCGGTTGGGCCAGCAAACAAAAACGAACCGACCGGTTTATGTTCGTGACCTAAACCTGCACGCGCCATCTTGATGGCTTCCGTCAGCGCCTCAATGGCTTTATCCTGACCGAAAACCAGCATTTTCAGGCGATCGCCGAGGTTTTTCAGGGTATCGCGATCGCTCTGAGAAACACTCTTCTCAGGGATACGTGCAATACGCGCCACCACAGACTCAATATCCGCAACATTAACGGTTTTCTTGCGTTTGCTTACCGGCATCAGACGTGCGCGAGCGCCCGCTTCGTCGATAACGTCAATCGCTTTATCCGGCAGATGACGATCGTTAATATATTTCACCGCCAGCTCTACTGCCGCACGCACCGCTTTCGCGGTATAACGCACGTCGTGGTGCGCTTCATACTTCGGTTTCAGGCCATTAATGATTTGAACAGTTTCTTCGATCGACGGTTCGGTAATATCAATTTTCTGGAAGCGACGCGCCAGAGCACGGTCTTTCTCGAAAATATTGCTGAACTCCTGATAGGTTGTCGAACCAATCACGCGAATTTTACCGCTGGAGAGCAACGGTTTGATCAGGTTAGCCGCATCGACCTGGCCACCAGACGCAGCCCCCGCACCGATAATGGTGTGGATCTCATCAATAAACAGGATGCTGTTAGTGTCCTGCTCCAGCTGCTTGAGCAACGCTTTAAAACGTTTTTCAAAGTCGCCACGATATTTCGTGCCCGCTAACAGAGAACCGATATCCAGAGAGTAAATCGTACAGTCAGCCATCACTTCTGGCACATCGCCCTGAACAATTCGCCAGGCAAGACCTTCCGCAATCGCAGTTTTACCGACACCAGACTCCCCCACCAGCAGCGGGTTATTTTTACGGCGACGGCAGAGAACCTGAATAGCACGCTCCAGCTCCTTCTCACGACCAATCAGTGGGTCGATTCCCCCCACACGCGCAAGCTGATTCAGATTCGTCGTGAAATTCTCCATACGTTCCTCCCCACCAGCTTGTTCTTCGCTGTTTGGCTGGCTGCCAGGATCAGAAGACTGTGTCGGCTCGTCTTTACGCGTGCCATGAGAGATAAAGTTCACCACATCAAGACGGCTGACTTCATGTTTGCGCAGCAGATATGCCGCCTGCGACTCCTGCTCGCTAAAGATAGCGACCAGAACGTTTGCACCGGTAACCTCATTGCGACCAGAGGATTGAACATGGAAGACCGCACGTTGCAGTACACGCTGAAAACTTAACGTTGGCTGCGTATCGCGCTCCTCTTCACTGGCAGGCAGAACGGGTGTGGTTTGTTCAATAAAGGCTTCCAGTTCCTGACGGAGCGCAACCAAATCCACAGAACACGCTTCCAGCGCCTCCCGGGCAGATGGGTTACTGAGCAGCGCCAGTAACAAGTGCTCGACGGTCATAAACTCATGACGGTGCTCGCGCGCTCTGGCGAAAGCCATATTTAAACTGAGTTCCAGTTCTTGATTGAGCATAGGCACCTCCCCCAATTTTTATGCCTGCATTCAGGCTTTTTCTAGCAAACACAGCAATGGATGCTCATTCTCCCTCGCGTACTTGTTCACCATCGCCACTTTGGTTTCTGCAACCTCGGCGGTAAAGACTCCGCAAATGGCCTTCCCCTGGTAGTGAACAGCGAGCATCAATTGCGTTGCACGTTCTACATCATAAGAAAAGAATTTTTGTAACACGTCAATAACAAACTCCATCGGAGTATAATCATCATTGACTAATATCACTTTATACATAGATGGCGGTTTTAGCGCGTCGCGAACTTTTTCTTCCGCCAGTTGATCAAAGTCCAGCCAGTCGTTCGTTTTACCCATTGTCAGTTATCATCTTCGGTTACGGTTATCGGCAGAACGCCCTGCCGCTGACAAGAGCTTATTTGCCTGATCAATCTACTCCACATGATAGATAACTATCATCTATCATTGGCATCAGCGACATCTGTCACATTCCTGTCAATAGCGTTAACTGCTTCAAATTTTGATTCATACCTGCCCCCTGGCCGCTGTCAAATGCTTGACGGCTCGCCCTAATTCTCTAAATTGTATTTTTAGAGTTGGCGAGGTTTTGAACAGCCCCCTCTCTGACCCCGGTTTATTCCATCTTACTTGTATAAGATTTGCGAAGGATGTCGAAGCATGGAAAAGGGTACTGTTAAGTGGTTCAACAATGCCAAAGGGTTTGGTTTCATCTGCCCTGAAGGCGGCGGCGAAGATATTTTCGCTCATTATTCCACCATTCAGATGGATGGTTACAGAACGCTAAAAGCTGGACAATCCGTTCAGTTTGATGTCCACCAGGGGCCAAAAGGCAATCACGCCAGTGTTATTGTGCCCGTCGAAGTAGAAGCGGCAGTCGCATAGCTCTTCTGTCTCATTGTGTACATCCTAAAGGCAAAATGCCAGCCCGATCGGCTGGCATTTTTATCTCAAAAATTACTCTCGTGCCAGAGCATCCACTGGATCCAGTCGTGCCGCATTTCGTGCGGGTAACCAACCAAATAAAATCCCGGTGACAGTCGAGCAGAAAAACGCCAGCAGCAGCGCCAACGGTGAAAAACCAATCTCCCAGCCGGGTAAGAAAATCTGCAAGGTGAAAGCAATTAACAGTGACAGTGTTATCCCCAACGCGCCACCGACCAGACAAACCAGCACGGCTTCGATCAGAAACTGTTGCAAAACATCGCTGGCACGCGCACCTACAGCCATGCGAATGCCAATTTCCCGCGTCCGCTCGGTCACTGACACCAGCATAATATTCATTACACCAATACCGCCCACCACCAGCGAAATCACCGCCACCAGCGTCAGAAACAGTTGTAAAGTACGTGTGGTCTTTTCAACGGTTTTCAAGACGCCGTCCATGTTCCAGGTAAAGAAATCCTTCTTACCGTGGCGCAGTGAAAGTAAACGCGTGAGTTGCCGTTCCACCTCGGCGCTGTCAAATCCTTCTTTCACCCTGACAGTAATAGAGTTCAGCCACGACTGGCCCATAACTCGCCCGGACATCGTGCTGTAAGGTAGCCAGACACGCAGCACTTTACTACTACCAAACATCGACTGTTTTTCTTCTGCCACACCAATGACTCTGGCGGGCATATTTCCGACCAGAATCACCTCGCCAACCACATCTGCTTTATGGGGGAAAAGCTGACGGCGAGTATTACTGTCGAGAACCACGACCTGCGCACGGCCTTTCAACTGCTCCTGATTAAAGGTGTTCCCTTCGCTGAAGGTCATGCCATAGACATTAAAATAATCGCCGCTCACGCCATTAGCACTGGCAGCGACATCAACATTGTTATAACGCAGGCGCAGGTTTTGCGAGACGGCAGGTGTGGCTGAGGCGACCCACGGTTGTTTTTGGATAGCGATTAAGTCGTCGAACTTCAGCGCCTGCTGATATTGCGGATCGTCATCGCCAAAATCTTTCCCGGGATAGACATCAATAGTATTCGTGCCAATAGAACGAATATCTGCCAGCACCATTTGTTTGGCGGCGTCACCCACCACGACAATTGAAACCACCGACGCAATACCGATAATAATCCCTAGCATGGTCAGTAAAGTACGCATTTTATTCGCTGCCAGCGCCCGCCACGCCATCGTCAACGCCTCGTTAAAACCGCTGACAAACTGCCGCCACCCAGATGCCGTTTTGACGACAGGTTCCGTCCCGCCAGAGACATTCACTTTTTCAATGGCGGGAGGATTGCGCACAATTTCGCCGTCGCGAATTTCGATCACCCGCTCGGCCTGAGCAGCGACCTGTGGATCGTGGGTGACGATAATCACCGTATGCCCGCGATCGCGCAGCTGATGCAGGATCGCCATCACCTCTTCGCCAGAATGGCTGTCCAGTGCGCCGGTCGGTTCATCGGCAAGTATAACCTGACCGCCATTCATCAATGCCCGCGCGATGCTGACGCGCTGTTGCTGCCCCCCCGAAAGCTGTGCCGGATAATACTCTGTACGGTCTTCCAGCCCCAGTCGTTGCAATAACGCCTGGGCACGAAGCAGTCGCTGTTTCCGCTCAAGACCAGCATAGACGGCGGGTACTTCAACGTTCTGCTCGGCGGTTAAATGCGAAAGCAAATGGTAACGCTGGAAAATAAAGCCGAAATGCTCACGGCGCAGTTGCGCCAGCGCATCGGCGTCCAGCGTGGCAACATCCTGACCGGTAACGCGATAGGTGCCGCTGGTGGCTTTATCCAGGCAACCGAGAATATTCATCAGGGTCGATTTACCTGACCCCGAAGCGCCAACAATCGCCACCATCTCGCCGGCATAAATATCGAGGGTGATGCCCTTCAGCACCTCAACCTGCTCATCCCCAGCGGGATAGCTGCGGCGAATATCCTTTAATTCGAGCAAGGGCGTCATTGCGCAGCTCCTGGTTTGGCCTCACCAATCACCACTTCATCGCCAGCTTCCAGCCCTTTGACAATCTCAACATCGGTATCGTTACGTGCACCAATCGTCACTTCACGCTCGCGTGTTTCACCATTACGCAACAATTTGACTTTATAACGATTATCGCCAACCGGATCGCCTAACGCCGACAGAGGGATCGTCAGCACATTTTTCACATCGGTGAGCTGAATATGCACTTGCGCGGTCATATCCAGCCGCAGCAAACCATTGGGGTTGGGGACTTCAAAACGGGCGTAATAGAAAATAGCGTCATTAACCTTTTCCGGCGTCGGTAGCACATCCTTGATCTGCCCCTCGTAGCGCGTCAGTGGATCGCCAAGCACCGTAAACCAGGCTTTTTGCCCCGGCTTCAGATGGATTACATCCGCTTCAGAAACCTGCGCTTTTACCAGCATGGTACTCATATCTGCCAGCGTCAGAATGTTCGGCGCTTGTTGTGCGGCAATTACCGTCTGGCCTTGCAAAGTGGTGATTTGCGTGACTTCCCCGGCCATCGGTGCAACGATGCGGGTGTAATCGAGATTGGTTTTAGCCGTATCGAGAGAGGCCTGATTGCGCTTGATTTGCGCGTCAATGGTGCCAATTTGCGCCTGTTTCACAGCCATCTCCGTCGCGGATGTGTCGAGATCCTGTTGTGAAACCGCTTGCGTTTGTGCCAGACGTTGCTGACGTGAATACGTCACCCGTGCCAGTTTCAGCTCCGCTTCTGCCTGCCGCCGCTGTGCGCGTAGCTCCATCAGCGTTGCTTCCACTTCCTTGATCTGGTTTTCAGCCTGTTCAGGATCAATAACCCCTAAAAGCTGGTCTTTTTTTACTTTATCGCCAATCGCCACTGACAGCGTTTTCAACTGACCGCTGACCTGCGCACCCACGTCAACCTTACGCAACGCGTCCAGATTTCCGGTCGCCAGCACGCTTTGCTGTAAATCACCAGGGCGCACAATCAGCGTCTGATAAATCGGCACGGGTGCGTTAAGAATTTTCCATAACGCAATCAGCCCGGTGATGACTATCACCAGCGCAATAACGTAACGCTTCTTCACGGTTTTCCGCTTTTTCATAAATATTCTGAATACTCCATATGCCAATCCGGGTCATTAACTTCAACGAAATATCAACAGAACCCTAAAATTTACTTTAATAATCACACTATTGATGTTTGGTTAAGATACGCAATGGTGAAATCGACGTCACGTATAATCATTGATTTCATGAATATGTCTCAGCTAACTGAACGGACCTTTACGCCATCTGAATCTCTCAGCAGCCTGTCACTTTTTCTAAGTCTGGCACGTGGACAGTGTCGGCCAGGTAAATTCTGGCATCGCCGTAGTTTTCGCCAGAAATTTTTGCTGCGCTCGCTGATTATGCCGCGTTT
The DNA here is from genome assembly GCF_002965065.1 of Escherichia sp. MOD1-EC7003. GTDB lineage: Bacteria > Pseudomonadota > Gammaproteobacteria > Enterobacterales > Enterobacteriaceae > Escherichia. The sequence goes on along the minus strand of NZ_PTRE01000033.1, from coordinate 87,335 downwards.
AAGCGTTGAGTGGATGAACGAACTTTCCCACTGGCCTAATCTCAATGTGTTGTTAACGCGCCAGCCGCGACTGCCTGTGCGTCTGCATCGCCCTTACCTTGCAGCGAATCTTAGCCGCAAGCAATTGCTGGAGGCGTTACGTTACCATTATGCGTTACTACGCGCGTGTATGTCGGTGGAAGAATTCAGCTTATATTTGCATACCCCCGGACTGCAACTGGCGAAGCTGGAAGGCAAAAACGGCGAGCAGTTCACGCTTGAGCTGACCATGATGATTTCAATGGATAAAGAAGGTGACAGCACAATCCTGTTCCGCAACAGCGAAGGTATTCCTCTGGCAGAGATCACGTTTACCCTGTGTGAATATCAGGGGAAAAGAACGATGTTTATTGGTGGACTGCAAGGCGCAAAATGGGAAATTCCACATCAGGAAATCCAGAATGCGACGAAAGCCTGCCATGGGCTGTTTCCCAAACGCCTCGTGATGGAAGCGGCCTGTCTGCTTGCCCAACGTTTACAGGTAGAGCAGATCGTTGCCGTTAGCAATGAAACACATATTTACCGCAGCCTGCGTTATCGCGATAAAGAAGGCAAGATCCATGCAGATTACAACGCTTTCTGGGAATCGGTTGGCGGCGTATGTGATACTGAACGCCATTACCGCCTTCCGGCACAGATAACACGAAAAGAGATTGCCGAAATCGCCAGTAAAAAACGGGCTGAATACCGTCGGCGCTATGAGATGCTCGACGCTATTCAGCCACAAATGGCCACAATGTTTTGCGGTTAATCGGCCCGACCGCGTGCCAGCCACAGCACGCGTGAGAACATTTTTTTCAGCAGCGTCGGTACGGAGTCCACACCACGACGTCCGGCCTCCATTGCCACTTCAATGGCAAGATCGGGTTTGGAAGAGCGATGGATCGCTTTCGAGATAATTTTGCGCAGATTCATCGGCACATTTTCCGGGATTTGCGCCACGCGGTGGAACACATCGGAAAATCCCTGGCGATACATAAAATGTTCCATATCCAGCGCCGGTAACGCCGTCAAATGTTCTCGTTCGGCTTCCCGATCGTTATTCAACAGACTGCGTACCGTAGCGGCATATTTCTTTCCGGCTTCATCGCCATCGACCAGCACATGCCATTCAATCCCCATCCGCCGGGCAAATTTAACCAGCGGTCTTAGCCCGGACTGGGCAAATTCAATGACCTTGATCCCTTCGGCATCAAAATGATGTCCGCACTGACGCGCCAGTTCATTGATAAGCCAGGTTTCCGTTTCGCCTTCCACCAGCAGCCAGCAGCGAGCAAACAGCGATGACGGACGGTTAAAACGAATGTGAAAAGAGATGCGTCGGCTGTCTTCGGTACTCAAACCACTCGGCCCCAGACGCCAGGCTGCGACGCGAGAGGAGTCACGTACCAGGCGGCAAACATGTTCTACCGGCGTTAACGAAAGCAACTCACCCGAGTTGGTGGTGGCGATGCGCTGCAATGGCAGAAGATTCAGCAGATGCCAGGCAACTGAAAGCATAATGGGGTGTAAACGGGTTTCTGGATCTTCGATAAGCAATAATGGACGGGCGTCTTTATCCAGCCGCAATGTACCTTTTGCCTGCAATAAAGTAGCAAACAGGCCGAGCAAAATAACCCGATACGAACGCCCTCCAGGTCGGTCAATCATCCGGTTGATGATATCCAGATAACGCCAGCTTCGTTGCTCATTGCTGGCCCGCCGCCGCATTAAACGATATCGCGCTTGTCCGGCCCCCTGCTCAGAGAAATAATGTTCAAGCAACTGCACCATTGCGGAAAGTCCCTGACGAATCTGTCCATCAGAGAGATTTTGCGGGTGTGAGGATAACTCACGGGCGAGGAAATCGAGCTGGCGCGCGGTGACTTCCACATGAGGGACATTTGGCACCGTGCCGCTACGAATACGGCGCATAAAACGGGCATCACGCAAGCGCAGCACCGGCATTAAACGCACCAGATGACGTGCCTGATCGTTAATATCCTCGACATCAATCGGATGCCCGTCTTTATCGAGAAAACTGCGGAGTGTCATCACGCTGCCGTCTTCCGCATTCTCCCCTTCGAGGCGATAAAAAATTCGGTGATAACCATCGGTGCATGGCGTCCAGCACGCTTCCAGCGGTCGATAGCGACGTACCCGATGTCGGCCTGGCAGCGATTCGCGGAAGGTCAAAATAATATGCAGATGATGTTCCCGCCCGTTGATATCTCCCGGCGGGAACCAGAAATCATCGCACTCAAAATGATAGAGATCTGATTCTGGCGATAGCAGCAGGGTTAAGGCGTCCAGCAAGCTGGATTTACCCCACGCGTTCTCCCCAATCAGGACGTTGTTTTGTTCCAGCATCAACGACAAACGGTTGATACCGCGAAAACCCACAATTTCAACGCGCTCAAGAATCATATCCCCTCCAGAAATATGTGACTTATCCTTTACACTTGCAGTATAATGGGAAAGGCCTTGCTAATACGTGATGACATCACATTTCGGCATGGTAAATGTCTGAAAAATGAGCGAATAATCGCGTTACACTCCCTCTTGCTGAGAACCCTGCAAAAACAAATAATTAGCATGATAAATTATTTATTATTACGCCTGAAGGATTAAATCACTCGCTTACACTACACAGTCAATCAGACAAATGATTCTTTGGGGCAACCCGCTGTTGCCCTAAATCAAATTTACTGAATTTATTTATCTAGTGAATAATTCACCTTCGTTTTTAAAATAGCCGCGCATTATTTCCGTCGTCACTTTTTTACGCCCCCGATAAAAAAACCATATTTTTCACAGAGTCAATTTTTGATTGAGGTGGATATGTTCAGAAAATTAGCAGCTGAATGTTTTGGTACTTTCTGGCTTGTTTTTGGTGGCGGTGGTAATGCCGTACTTTCGGCACTGGTGGTTGAACTGGTATTGAGTGCGGGTTTCCTGCTGGTGATCCACGGCGCAACCGACCAACACGCTCCTGCTGGTTTTGCACCGATCGCCATTGGTCTGGCCTTAACCCTGATTCACTTAATCAGTTTCCGGTGACTAACACTGATGGCGCGTCTTACAGGAACGTTACCTCGCGCCCGACCCGGTAGCCGAAGGGGATAAGCTGAAGGCACCGCGCAGCGGCGACTGGCCTCCCCTGCATCAGTGGCTTTATATGGCATTGCACATGAAAGGAGCGCAACGATGCTAAACACTCATAGAGAATTAAAAATCCCCCACTGATGCATAACAATTTCCTTTTAATTGCGCCTTTACTCGTCCTTCCGCTTTCAGTAGTGTATCATCGCGCATTTCGAATCTTCTTTGCAAGGACTGGGTTTTCATGTTTTCTGGGTTGTTAATCATTCTGGTTCCCCTGATTGTGGGTTACCTCATTCCGCTTCGCCAAAAAGCCGCATTAAAAGTTATTAATCAGCTATTAAGCTGGATGGTTTACCTCATTCTCTTTTTTATGGGTATCAGTCTGGCGTTTCTCGATAACCTCGCCAGCAACCTGTTGGCGATTCTGCATTATTCTGCTGTCAGTATTACCGTTATTTTACTGTGTAATATTGCCGCCCTGATGTGGCTGGAGCGAGGCCTGCCGTGGCGCAACCACCATCAGCAAGAAAAACTCCCGTCGCGTATTGCGATGGCAATGGAGTCCCTCAAGCTCTGCGGTGTGGTGGTGATTGGTTTTGCCATTGGCCTGAGTGGCCTGGCTTTCCTACAGCACGCGACCGAAGCAAGCGAATACACCTTAATTCTGCTCCTTTTCCTCGTTGGTATTCAGTTGCGTAATAATGGCATGACCTTAAAGCAGATTGTCCTTAATCGCCGGGGAATGATTGTCGCCGTAGTGGTGGTTGCCAGTTCTTTAATTGGTGGTTTAATTAACGCCTTTATTCTTGATCTTCCCATCAATACCACGCTGGCAATGGCCTCCGGTTTCGGCTGGTATTCTCTTTCCGGTATTTTATTAACCGAATCTTTTGGTCCGGTAATCGGGAGCGCAGCGTTTTTTAATGATCTGGCCCGTGAGCTAATTGCTATTATGTTGATCCCTGGCCTGATTCGCCGCAGCCGCTCTACTGCACTGGGCTTATGCGGTGCCACATCGATGGATTTCACCCTCCCCGTTCTTCAGCGTACAGGGGGGCTGGATATGGTCCCGGCGGCGATTGTTCACGGTTTTATTCTTAGCCTGTTAGTGCCGATCCTCATCGCCTTTTTCTCTGCGTAATACCTCTCTGGCGGTAGATCCCTGCCGCCAAAATTGCGCTAAATCAATCTCCCTTAAAGTTGCATGAAAAATCCCTTTTATCCCCGCCTTAAGCGTCTTAACCTTAAACATGCATATTAAATATAACTTTAAAGGGTGTGATCATGTTTTGTGTGCAATGTGAACAAACTATCCGTACTCCGGCAGGAAACGGCTGCTCATACGCGCAGGGGATGTGTGGTAAAACGGCAGAAACCTCTGACCTTCAGGATTTACTCATCGCGGCACTGCAAGGGCTTTCGGCCTGGGCGGCAAAAGCGCGTGAATACGGCATCATCAACCACGATGTAGACAGCTTTGCGCCACGCGCATTTTTCTCAACCCTGACCAACGTTAACTTCGATTCTCCGCGTATTGTCGGCTACGCTCGTGAAGCAATTGCCCTGCGCGAGGCGCTGAAAGCACAATGCCTGGCTGTAGATGCCAACGCCCGCGTCGATAACCCGATGGCTGACCTGCAACTGGTGAGCGACGATCCCGGCGAACTGCAACGTCAGGCAGCAGAATTTACCCCTAACAAAGATAAAGCCGCGATTGGTGAAAATATTCTCGGCCTGCGTCTGCTGTGCCTGTATGGCCTTAAAGGTGCGGCGGCCTATATGGAACACGCGCATGTTCTCGGTCAATACGACAACGATATTTACGCGCAGTACCATAAAATCATGGCGTGGCTGGGGACCTGGCCTGCCGATATGAACGCACTTCTCGAGTGTTCTATGGAAATCGGCCAGATGAACTTCAAAGTGATGAGCATTCTGGACGCAGGCGAAACCGGTAAATACGGTCACCCAACGCCAACTCTGGTCAACGTCAAAGCGACGGCGGGTAAATGCATCCTGATTTCCGGTCACGATCTCAAAGATCTCTACAACCTGCTGGAACAGACCGAAGGCACGGGTGTTAATGTCTACACCCACGGCGAAATGCTGCCGGCGCATGGCTACCCGGAGCTGCGTAAATTTAAACATCTGGTCGGTAACTACGGCAGCGGCTGGCAGAATCAGCAAGTGGAGTTCGCTCGCTTCCCTGGCCCCATCGTGATGACCTCGAACTGCATCATCGATCCAACCGTAGGTGCTTATGACGATCGTATCTGGACCCGCAGCATCGTTGGCTGGCCAGGCGTGCGTCATCTGGATGGTGATGATTTCTCAGAGGTTATTGCCCAGGCGCAACAAATGGCGGGCTTCCCGTACAGCGAAATTCCGCACCTGATCACCGTGGGCTTTGGCCGTCAGACGCTGCTCGGCGCAGCCGATACGCTGATTGATCTGGTGAGTCGTGAAAAACTGCGTCATATCTTCCTGCTTGGCGGCTGTGACGGCGCACGCGGCGAGCGCCACTACTTCACCGATTTCGCCACCAGCGTGCCGGATGACTGCCTGATCCTGACTCTCGCCTGCGGTAAATATCGCTTTAACAAACTTGAGTTTGGTGATATCGAAGGCTTGCCGCGTCTGGTGGATGCCGGTCAGTGTAACGATGCTTACTCAGCGATTATTCTGGCTGTCACTCTGGCAGAAAAACTGGGCTGCGGTGTCAACGATCTGCCGCTGTCGCTGGTGCTCTCCTGGTTTGAACAGAAAGCGATTGTCATTCTGCTGACGCTGCTTTCTCTGGGTGTGAAAAATATCGTCACCGGCCCGACTGCACCTGGTTTCCTGACACCAGACCTGCTGGCAGTGCTGAACGAGAAATTCGGCCTGCGTTCTATCACCACTGTTGAAGAAGACATGAAGCAACTGTTGAGCGCGTAAGGAGTTTGTCGATGACGATGCCAACGAATCAATGCCCGTGGCGGATGCAGGTTCATCACATTAAGCAAGAAACGCCGGATGTGTGGACGATTTCCCTGATTTGTCACGATTACTACCCATATCGCGCCGGACAATATGCGCTGGTCAGCGTGCGAAACTCAGCAGAAACACTGCGTGCTTACACCATTTCCTCTACGCCTGGCGTGAGTGAATATATCACTCTGACTGTGCGGCAGATTGATGACGGTGTCGGCTCCCAGTGGCTGACCCGCGATGTAAAACGCGGTGATTATCTCTGGCTTTCGGACGCGATGGGGGAATTTACCTGCGACGATAAAGCAGAAGATAAATTCCTGTTGCTGGCGGCAGGCTGTGGCGTCACGCCGATTATGTCGATGCGTCGCTGGCTGGCGAAAAATTGTCCGCAGGCCGATGTACGGGTGATCTACAACGTGCGTACGCCGCAGGACGTTATTTTCGCCGACGAATGGCGCAACTATCCGGTGACGCTGGTGGCTGAAAATAACGTTATCGAAGGCTTTATCGCTGGTCGTCTCACTCGCGAACTGCTGGCAGGTGTCCCTGACTTAGCCTCACGCACCGTGATGACCTGTGGCCCAGCTCCGTATATGGATTGGGTGGAACAGGAAGTGAAGGCGCTTGGCGTGACACACTTTTTTAAAGAGAAGTTCTTTACGCCAATGGCAGAAGCGGCGACCAGCGGTCTGAAATTCACCAAACTGCAACCGGCGCAAGAATTTTACGCCCCGGTTGGCACCACGCTACTGGAGGCGCTGGAAAGCAATAAAGTTCCGGTTGTCGCCGCCTGCCGTGCGGGTGTTTGCGGCTGCTGTAAGACAAAAGTGGTTTCCGGTGACTATACAGTGAGCAGCACAATGACGCTGACCGACGCCGAAATCGCCGAAGGTTACGTACTGGCTTGCTCCTGCCATCCGCAGGGGGATTTGGTTCTCGCGTAATCGCCTTATGCCCGATGATATTCCTTTCATCGGGCTATTTAACCATTAGTGCCTCCTTTTTCTCCCATCCCTTCCCCCTCTGTCAGATGAACTAAACTTGTTACCGTTATCACATTCAGGAGATGGAGAACCATGAAACAAACGGTTGCAGCTTATATCGCCAAAACACTCGAATCGGCAGGGGTGAAACGCATCTGGGGAGTCACGGGCGACTCTCTGAACGGTCTTAGCGATAGTCTTAATCGCATGGGCACCATCGAGTGGATGTCCACCCGCCATGAAGAAGTGGCGGCCTTTGCCGCTGGCGCTGAAGCCCAACTTAGCGGAGAACTGGCGGTTTGTGCCGGATCGTGCGGACCTGGCAACCTGCACTTAATCAACGGTTTGTTCGATTGCCATCGCAATCACGTCCCGGTACTGGCGATTGCTGCCCATATTCCTTCCAGTGAAATTGGCAGCGGCTATTTCCAGGAAACCCACCCGCAAGAGTTATTCCGCGAATGTAGCCACTATTGCGAGCTGGTTTCCAGCGCGGAGCAGATCCCACAAGTACTGGCAATTGCTATGCGCAAAGCGGTGCTTAACCGCGGCGTTTCCGTTGTCGTGTTACCAGGCGACGTGGCGTTAAAACCTGCACCGGAAGGGGCAACCACCCACTGGTATCATGCGCCACAGCCAGTCGTGACACCGGAAGAAGAAGAGTTACGTAAACTGGCACAACTGCTGCGTTACTCCAGCAATATCGCTCTGATGTGTGGCAGCGGCTGCGCGGGGGCGCATAAAGAGTTAGTTGAGTTTGCCGGGAAGATTAAAGCGCCTATTATTCATGCCCTGCGCGGTAAAGAACATGTTGAATACGATAATCCGTATGATGTTGGAATGACCGGGTTAATCGGCTTCTCATCAGGTTTCCATACCATGATGAACGCCGACACGTTAGTGCTGCTCGGCACCCAGTTTCCCTACCGTGCGTTCTACCCGACCGATGCAAAAATCATTCAGATTGATATCAACCCAGCCAGCATCGGCGCTCACAGCAAGGTGGATATGGCACTGGTCGGCGATATCAAATCGACTCTGCGAGCATTGATGCCTTTAGTAGAAGAAAAAGCCGATCGCAAGTTTCTGGATAAAGCGCTGGAAGATTACCGCGATGCCCGCAAAGGGCTGGACGATTTAGCTAAACCGAGCGAGAAAGCCATTCACCCGCAATATCTGGCGCAGCAAATTAGCCATTTTGCTGCCGATGACGCCATTTTCACCTGTGACGTCGGCACACCAACAGTATGGGCAGCGCGCTATCTGAAAATGAACGGCAAGCGTCGCCTGTTAGGTTCGTTTAACCACGGTTCGATGGCTAACGCCATGCCGCAGGCGTTGGGTGCGCAGGCAACCGAGCCGAAACGTCAGGTGGTCGCCATGTGCGGCGACGGTGGTTTCAGTATGTTGATGGGCGATTTCCTCTCGGTAGTGCAGATGAATCTGCCGGTGAAAATTATCGTCTTTAACAACAGCGTGCTGGGCTTTGTGGCGATGGAGATGAAAGCCGGAGGCTATCTGACGGACGGTACGGAGCTGCACGACACCAACTTTGCCCGTATCGCCGAAGCGTGCGGCATTACGGGGATCCGCGTAGAAAAAGCCGCTGAGGTTGATGAAGCCCTACAACGCGCCTTTTCTATCGATGGTCCGGTGCTGGTGGATGTGATGGTCGCCAAAGAAGAATTAGCCATTCCACCGCAGATCAAACTCGAACAGGCCAAAGGATTTAGCTTGTATATGCTGCGCGCAATCATCAGCGGGCGCGGCGATGAAGTGATCGAACTGGCGAAAACGAACTGGCTAAGGTAAAAAGGGTGGCATTTCCCGTCATAAATAAGGACATGCCATGATTGATTTACGCAGTGATACCGTAACCCGACCGAGCCGCGCCATGCTCGAAGCGATGATGGCCGCCCCGGTTGGGGACGACGTTTACGGAGACGACCCTACCGTTAATGCTCTGCAGGACTATGCAGCTGAGCTTTCCGGTAAAGAAGCCGCCATTTTTCTACCTACCGGCACCCAGGCTAACCTGGTCGCTCTGCTCAGTCACTGCGAACGCGGCGAAGAGTATATTGTCGGTCAGGCCGCGCATAACTATCTTTTTGAAGCTGGTGGCGCGGCGGTGCTGGGCAGTATTCAGCCGCAACCCATCGATGCTGACGCCAACGGCACGCTGCCGCTGGATAAAGTGGCGATGAAAATCAAACCCGACGATATCCACTTCGCCCGTACTAAATTGCTCAGTCTGGAAAACACCCACAACGGCAAAGTGCTACCGCGTGAATACCTGAAAGAAGCATGGGAATTCACTCGCGAGCGCAAACTGGCGCTGCATGTTGACGGGGCGCGCATCTTTAACGCCGTGGTGGCTTACGGCTGTGAGCTAAAAGAGATCACGCAATATTGTGATTCGTTCACAATTTGTCTGTCGAAAGGTCTTGGTACGCCGGTCGGTTCGTTACTGGTCGGCAATCGTGATTATATTAAACGCGCCATTCGCTGGCGGAAAATGACCGGTGGCGGGATGCGCCAGTCCGGGATTCTGGCTGCCGCCGGAATGTATGCGCTGAAAAACAACGTCACACGCTTGCAGGAAGACCACGATAACGCCGCCTGGATGGCAGAGCAGCTGCGTGATGCAGGCGCAGATGTTATGCGCCAGGACACCAATATGCTGTTTGTTCGCGTCGGGGAAGAAAACGCTGCCGCGTTAGGCGAATACATGAAAGCGAGAAACGTACTGATTAACGCCTCGACAATTGTTCGCCTGGTGACACACCTTGACGTCTCGCGTGAACAACTGGCAGAAGTCGCCGCCCACTGGCGCGCATTCCTGGCGCGTTAAGGAGAGAGACGTGCCGCAACGCATTTTAGTTTTCGGTGCCAGTGGCTACATTGGTCAGCATCTGGTGCAGGCACTCAGCCAGCAAGGGCATCAGATTCTGGCGGCGGCACGTCATGTCGACAGGCTTGCAAAGCTGCAACTGGCAAACGTCAGTTGCCATAAAGTCGATCTCAGTTGGCCGGATAACCTTCCCCCCCTGTTGCAGGATATCGATACCGTCTATTTTCTGGTGCACAGTATGGGCGAAGGCGGCGATTTTATCGCTCAGGAGCGCCAGGTTGCTCTCAACGTCCGCGATGCGCTACGCGAAGTCCCGGTTAAGCAATTAATCTTTCTTAGTTCGCTACAGGCCCCGCCACATGAGCAGTCGGATCATCTGCGTGCTCGTCAGGCTACGGCTGATATTCTTCGCGAAGCGGGTGTCCCGGTGACCGAATTGCGTGCCGGAATTACCGTTGGTGCCGGTTCAGCGGCGTTCGAAGTGATGCGAGATATCGTTTACAACCTGCCGGTGTTAACCCCGCCGCGCTGGGTTCGTTCACGCACCACGCCCATTGCGCTGGAAAACCTGCTGCACTACCTGGTGGCACTGTTAGACCATCCGACCAGCGAACATCGCATCTTCGAAGCCGCCGGACCAGAGGTGCTCAGTTATCAACAGCAGTTTGAACATTTCATGGCGGTGAGCGGTAAGCGCCGCTGGTTGATCCCCATCCCCTTTCCCACCCGCTGGATTTCGGTGTGGTTTCTTAATGTGATTACGTCCGTACCGCCCACCACTGCCAGAGCGCTGATTCAGGGGCTGAAACACGATCTGCTGGCAGATGACACCGCGCTACGTGCGCTCATCCCACAACCGCTGATCGCTTTCGATGACGCGGTACGTCGCACGTTGAAAGAAGAAGAAAAGCTGGTCAACTCCAGCGACTGGGGATACGACGAACAGGCCTTTGCCCGCTGGAGACCGGAGTACGGTTATTTCGCCAAACAGGCGGGGTTTACCGTTAAAACGTCAGCCAGCCTTGCGGCTTTATGGCAGGTAGTAAATCAAATCGGCGGTAAAGAGCGTTATTTCTTTGGCAATATTTTGTGGCAGATCCGGGCGCTGATGGACCGCGCGATCGGTCATAAGCTGGCGAAAGGCCGCCCGGAGCGTGAATATTTGCAGATCGGCGATGCGGTAGATAGCTGGAAAGTGATTGTCGTTGAACCGGAAAAACAACTTACGTTGTTATTTGGTATGAAAGCGCCGGGGCTGGGGCGACTGTGTTTTACCCTGGAAGATAAAGGCGACTATCGTACTATCGATGTTCGCGCATTCTGGCATCCGCACGGTATGCCGGGGCTGTTTTACTGGTTATTGATGATCCCCGCGCATCTGTTTATTTTTCGCGGAATGGCAAAACGAATCGCCAGACTGGCAGAACAAAGCACAAACTAATCGACTAAACCTGCGTTATTCTTTCATGTTTCCCATTGCATCAAGGGGGAAATCACGGAAGAATGCGCACGTCATTTTCTCAACAACAGTGGATTGATATGAAGGTACTGGTTACCGGCGCCACCAGCGGCTTAGGTCGAAACGCGGTAGAGTTTTTATGCCAGAAAGGCATCAGCGTGCGTGCGACCGGTCGCAACGAGGCAATGGGTAAATTGCTGGAAAAAATGGGCGCAGAGTTTGTTCCGGCAGACCTGACTGAGCTGGTTTCATCACAGGCAAAAGTGATGCTCGCAGGCATTGATACGCTGTGGCACTGCTCCAGCTTTACCTCGCCCTGGGGAACGCAACAGGCTTTCGATCTGGCTAATGTTCGCGCCACTCGCCGCCTGGGTGAATGGGCTGTCGCCTGGGGCGTGCGTAACTTTATTCATATCTCTTCCCCCTCCCTGTACTTCGATTATCACCATCATCGCGACATTAAAGAGGATTTTCGCCCTCACCGCTTCGCCAACGAGTTTGCCCGCAGCAAAGCGGCCAGCGAAGAGGTGATCAACATGCTTTCGCAGGCGAATCCACAAACGCGCTTTACTATTTTGCGCCCACAAAGTCTGTTCGGACCGCACGATAAAGTCTTTATCCCCCGTCTGGCGCATATGATGCACCACTACGGCAGTATTCTGTTACCGCACGGCGGCAGCGCGCTGGTCGATATGACCTACTATGAAAATGCCGTGCACGCCATGTGGCTGGCAAGCCAGGAGGCCTGCGATAAGCTACCTTCCGGGCGTGTGTACAACATCACCAACGGCGAGCATCGCACACTGCGCAGCATCGTGCAGAAGCTCATCGACAAGTTGAATATCGACTGTCGTATTCGTTCCATCCCCTACCCGATGCTGGATATGATCGCCCGCAGCATGGAGCGTTTAGGCCGCAAGTCAGCCAAAGAGCCGCCGCTGACCCACTACGGCGTCTCCAAGTTGAATTTTGACTTTACGCTGGATATTACGCGTGCGCAGGAAGAGTTAGGTTATCAGCCAGTCATCACCCTGGATGAAGGTATCGAGAAAACTGCCGCCTGGCTGCACGACCATGGAAAATTGCCGCGCTAATCCTGCCCGTATTTCTCCAGCAACGCTTCGGCTATCGCCTGAGTTTCTGCATCCGCTTCGCCGTTGTATAACGTCGGGCGGAAATGCATCTGAAACGCCATAATCACGCGCCGCTGCTCGCGCGGTGTCATATCAGAATTTACCTCATAACCGTAGCGCGCCAAGAGTTCCAGCAATGATGTGGTCTCTACCGATGTGTGCGGCGCGCGCCCGGCAAGGTAAAAGTTCACCCGCTGCGCATCCGGCCAGGCGCCAATCCCCTGCTGCGCAAGTTGCTGCCAGGGAAATAATGGCCCCGGATCGTCTTTGCGCTGCGGGGCGATATCCGCATGTGCTACTACGTTTTCCGGCTTGATGTGATAACGGGCAATAATATCTTTCGCCAGGGGAATGAGCGCCTGTATCTGTGCCGGTTCAAACGGGGCAAAATATTTCACTCCCGCCGATTTCTGCCAGCCACGATTTTCCAGCTCAATGCCAATAGAGGTGTCGTTAAGGCGCGTCGCCCCGCGCCAGGCGCTAATCCCCGCATGCCAGGCCAGTTCCTGTTCCGGCACCAGTTGCCAGATGCGCGGTTTACCGTTGTATCGCGGTGGTACAGCAGGCACCAGATAATGCGAACTGACCTGCTTATCGGTCAGTGTCGCCAGCGAACTATCAAAATCATCTGCGGTGTAGTGGATCACCAGCACTTTAATACGCGGATACGCCGCCTGCGCCTGACGTCGGGTATCAAGCTGATATCCCTCTTTCTCGACAATGCCTTTTTCACCTGCACACCCTGCCAGTAACAGAGCGGCAGCGACCAGCCAGAAGGCTCTTCTCATCGACGCGTTTTCACCGCCGTTCCACTGACGCTAACCATCAGCATACTGCCGTTTTGCCCGACCGTTTCGTAGTCGATATCAATACCAACTACGGCATCGGCCCCCAGCGCCCGCGCCTGGGAGCCTAGTTCCTCAAAGGCTATCTCCCGCGCTTTGCGTAGCTCTTTTTCGTAGGCACCGGAACGTCCACCAACGATATCGCGGATACCGGCAAAGAAATCACGGAAAATATTGGCACCTAAAATCGCTTCGCCGGTCACCACACCGCAATATTCAACGATAGTCTGGCCTTCCAGAGTTGGGGTTGTAGAAAATTGCATGCTCGGTCTCCTTGTTTGTTAAGCCTTCGATCTCTAAAGTATTATCTGACTGATACGCTATTATTGAAAGGATATCATTATTATCGTAGAACGCTTTCAGAGCGATCGCTTATAAGGAAATCATTATGCGCTACAGCAAATTGACTATGCTTATCCCCTGCGCACTGCTCCTCAGTGCCTGCACCACCGTCACGCCAGCTTATAAAGATAATGGCCCCCGCGCCGGTTCCTGTGTCCAGGGCGGCCCTGACAGCGTGGCTCAACAATTCTATGACTACCGCATTCAACATCACAGTAATGACATTACCGCTCTGCGCCCCTATTTGAGTGACAAACTGGCAACCCTACTTAGCGATGCCAGCCGCGATAATAGTCATCGTGAATGGTTAAGCAACGATCCGTTCTCCAGTCGCACAACCTTGCCAGAGAGCGCCCGTGTTGCCAGTGCTTCAACAATCCCGAATCGCGATGCGCGAAATATTCCGTTGCGCGTGGATCTCAAACAGGGTGACCAGAGCTGGCAGGATGAAGTGTTAATGATTCAGGAAGGCCAGTGTTGGGTGATCGACGATGTGCGCTACTTAGGCGGCAGCGTTCATGCAACGGTGGGTACGCTCCGTCAGTCCATCGAGAATCGCTAACGCCTTGATCGACAAATCCCCCCGTAAATTGTCCGGCATTTCGCGAGGAATGCCGACATTTATGCCCACCGCTCACCGCCCCCGTTATTTTGTGCTATGTTTAGTGAATAATGCGCTTTGCTTTTAACTTTTAAAGCATAAATATTGCATAATTATTCTGTCAAAGGTACTATCTTCGACCTCAATAGATATCAGACTGCCAGTATACGAGTGTCAATGAGTATTCAATTAAACGGCATTAATTGCTTCTACGGCGCGCATCAGGCGCTGTTCGATATCACGCTGGATTGCCCACAGGGCGAAACGCTGGTGTTACTTGGCCCCAGCGGCGCGGGTAAAAGCTCGCTGCTGCGTGTACTCAATCTGCTTGAGATGCCGCGCTCCGGTACGCTCAACATTGCAGGCAACCATTTCGATTTCACCAAAACGCCCTCTGACAAAGCGATTCGCGATCTGCGTCGTAACGTCGGCATGGTGTTTCAACAATACAACCTGTGGCCGCACCTCACCGTGCAGCAAAACCTGATTGAAGCGCCCTGTCGTGTACTGGGGTTGAGTAAAGAGCAGGCGCTGGCCCGTGCAGAAAAACTGCTGGAGCGTTTGCGTCTCAAACCTTATAGCGATCGTTATCCGCTGCATCTTTCTGGTGGTCAGCAGCAGCGTGTTGCTATCGCTCGTGCGTTGATGATGGAACCGCAGGTACTGCTGTTCGATGAACCAACCGCCGCCCTGGACCCGGAAATTACGGCACAAATCGTCAGCATCATTCGTGAGCTGGCAGAAACGAATATTACCCAGGTGATCGTCACCCATGAAGTTGAAGTGGCGCGTAAAACCGCCAGTCGTGTGGTGTATATGGAAAACGGTCACATCGTGGAACAAGGCGACGCGAGCTGCTTTACTGAGCCGCAAACCGAAGCATTTAAAAACTATCTCTCTCACTAAGATTCGGGATAACGACAATGAAAAAAGTTCTGATTGCCGCGTTAATTGCAGGTTTTAGTCTTTCAGCCACAGCAGCCGAAACCATTCGTTTTGCCACCGAAGCCTCTTATCCTCCGTTTGAATCGATGGACGCGAACAACCAGATCGTTGGTTTCGACGTCGACCTGGCGCAGGCATTGTGTAAAGAGATTGATGCGACCTGCACTTTCTCTAACCAGGCGTTTGACAGCCTGATCCCAAGCCTGAAATTCCGTCGTGTAGAAGCGGTGATGGCGGGGATGGATATCACTCCGGAACGTGAAAAGCAGGTGCTGTTTACCACCCCGTACTATGACAACTCTGCCCTGTTTGTGGGTCAGCAAGGTAAATACACCAGCGTTGATCAGCTAAAAGGCAAAAAAGTCGGCGTACAGAACGGGACGACACACCAGAAATTCATTATGGATAAGCACCCGGAAATCACCACCGTGCCGTATGACAGCTACCAGAACGCAAAACTGGATCTGCAAAACGGTCGTATCGACAGCGTATTTGGTGACACCGCAGTGGTAACCGAATGGCTGAAAGATAACCCGAAACTGGCGGCAGTGGGCGACAAAGTGACCGATAAAGATTACTTCGGTACTGGCCTCGGCATCGCAGTACGTCAGGGCAACACTGAACTGCAGCAGAAATTCAACACTGCGCTGGAAAAAGTGAAGAAAGATGGCACTTACGAAACCATCTACAACAAATGGTTCCAGAAGTAACTCCTGATGAATGAATTTTTTCCTTTAGCAAGCGCCGCTGGGATGACCGTCGGCCTTGCCGTTTGTGCATTGATTGTCGGACTGGCGCTGGCGATGTTCTTTGCGGTGTGGGAGTCAGCGAAATGGCGTCCTGTCGCGTGGGCAGGTTCGGCACTGGTGACGATTCTGCGCGGCCTGCCAGAAATTCTGGTGGTGCTGTTTATCTATTTTGGCTCCTCACAACTGCTGCTGACGCTTTCGGATGGCTTCACTATCAATCTTGGGATCGTGCAGATCCCGGTGCAGATGGACATTGAAAACTTCGACGTTAGCCCGTTCCTTTGTGGTGTCATCGCTCTGTCACTGCTGTATGCCGCCTATGCCTCGCAAACCCTGCGCGGCGCGCTGAAAGCGGTGCCGGTGGGTCAGCGGGAATCTGGTCAGGCGCTGGGGCTGTCGAAATCGGCTATCTTTTTCCGTCTGGTGATGCCGCAGATGTGGCGTCACGCGTTGCCTGGGCTGGGCAACCAGTGGCTGGTGCTGCTGAAGGATACCGCGCTGGTGTCGCTGATTAGCGTGAACGACCTGATGCTGCAAACCAAGAGTATCGCTACCCGTACCCAGGAACCGTTCACCTGGTACATTGTGGCAGCGGCGATTTACCTGGTTATTACTCTGTTGAGTCAGTACATTCTCAAACGCATTGACCTGCGCGCGACACGTTTTGAGCGGAGACCCAGCTAATGTTTGAGTATTTACCCGAACTGATGAAAGGGCTGCACACCAGCCTGACGCTGACGGTTGCCTCGCTGATTGTGGCGCTGATTCTGGCATTAATTTTTACCATCGTCCTGACGCTGAAAACACCGGTACTGGTGTGGCTGGTGCGTGGTTATATCACGCTGTTTACCGGCACGCCGCTGCTGGTGCAGATCTTCCTGATTTATTACGGACCGGGACAGTTCCCGACGTTGCAGGAGTATCCGGCACTGTGGCATCTGTTGTCAGAACCGTGGTTATGCGCGCTGATTGCGTTGTCGCTGAACAGTGCGGCGTATACCACGCAGCTGTTTTACGGTGCCATTCGTGCGATCCCGGAAGGTCAGTGGCAATCCTGTAGCGCCCTGGGAATGAGCAAAAAAGATACGCTGGCGATATTGTTGCCGTATGCGTTTAAACGCTCACTCTCGTCTTATTCCAACGAAGTGGTGCTGGTATTCAAAAGTACCTCTCTGGCTTACACCATTACATTGATGGAAGTGATGGGTTACAGCCAGTTGTTGTACGGACGCACCTACGATGTAATGGTGTTCGGTGCGGCGGGGATTATTTACCTGGTCGTTAACGGCCTGCTGACGCTGATGATGCGTCTGATCGAGCGCAAAGCCCTGGCATTCGAACGACGGAATTAATGTAAATGCGTGCAGATGCCGGATGCGGCGTGAACGCCTTATCCGACCTACATTAGCTGAAAGATTTGTAGGTCTGATAAGACGCGCCAGAGCGAGCGCAAAGCCCTGGCATTCGAACGACGGAATTAATGTAAATGCATGCAGATGCCGGATGCGGCGTAAACGCCTTATCCAGCCTACATTAGCTGAAAGATTTGTAGGTCTGATAAGACGCGCCAGCGTCGCATCAGACACCAGCACAGAATCCACATACTGCATAAATTCTTATAATCAAGACGGGTAACCCTCTAAGTTGTCCATCTTTCCTCATCTCTTGTGAAATACTTAATCATATTAATTGCATATAAATTCATTTAATGGCATTGTAACCCCATGCCGCTGACACGGCCAAAAATCATAAGATTGACAGACGGGAGTTCCATTATGAAAAAGTTAGTTCTTGCCACTTTACTTGCATCCTGTGCGTTCGGCGCTTCTGCCGCAGAGAAAATCAATTTCGGCGTCTCTGCCACTTATCCTCCATTCGAATCGATGGATGCGAACAATCAGATAGTCGGCTTTGATATCGACCTCGCAAAAGCCTTGTGCAAACAAATGCAGGCAGAATGTACTTTTACTAATCACGCTTTCGACAGCCTGATCCCGTCACTGAAATTCAGAAAATATGACGCCGTAATCTCCGGTATGGATATCACTCCGGAGCGTAGTAAGCAGGTATCGTTTACTACGCCCTACTACGAAAACTCAGCCATCGTCATTGCCAAAAAAGACACCTACAAAACGTTTGCCGACCTGAAAGGTAAACGTATTGGTATGGAAAACGGCACCACGCACCAGAAATATATTCAGGATCAGCATCCGGAAGTGAAAACTGTCTCCTATGACAGTTATCAGAATGCCTTTATCGATCTAAAAAATGGCCGTATTGATGGGGTATTTGGTGACACCGCAGTGGTAAATGAATGGCTGAAAACCAATCCACAACTGGGCGTTGCGACAGAGAAAGTGACCGATCCGCAGTACTTCGGCACCGGTCTGGGCATCGCTGTACGTCCGGATAACAAAGCCCTACTGGAAAAACTGAATAACGCACTGGCAGCCGTTAAAGCAGACGGTACGTATCAAAAAATCAGTGACCAGTGGTTTCCGCAGTAAGTATTCATTTGGAGGAGTGGGCGCCCCCCACTCCCAAATCACCTCTCTACGCTAACCCCAGTCGCTGAAACTGTTCTGGCGGCGCATCATTGTCTTTCATCAACTGAATCAGCAACGCGATCATCCGGGACTCGATCACATCATCATGAATCGGATGCTGCTGCTGCGGATCGTTTTGCAAATCAAACAGTAAATGACCAAACTGATTCAGCCCCTTATATTTTTCCCGTGCCGGGATGCGTAATACCTGTAACCCTTTGGTAAAACGAAACGGCGGGGCCAGCGATAAACCCCGCATCTCATCCACCGGATAGCGGCTGTTCATTTTGCAAGACATTAACGTGTAATTAGCAATATCATCCTCACGCCCCGGCAGCGCGGCGCGCATATAGACGTAACGCCCATCGGTTACGTTAACATGACCACTGAAGACACCAAACATCGCCGCGCTACGTACCGGTTCATCATGGCTGACCGTTTTCGTCAGCGGTTGCCCCTGCACATCAGGCGGCACCGGCTGCTGAAAAAAGTCATACAATGTAGGCGCCCAGTCGATCATCTGCACCAGCGCCTGACGCCGTTCGCCTTTGATGCCGCTGCGCGGATCCCAGATAAACAGCGGGTTATTCGCCACCTCGTTGTAATAAGGCATCTGGTTTTTCGCCCACCAGCCATGCTCACCGAGTAAAAATCCGTGATCAGTGCCAACAATCAGCATGGTGTCTCGCCACAGATCGTGTGCATCCATCAGGTCGAGAATGCGCCCCAGGTTGCGATCGCACATCGATACCAGCGAACGATAACGGCAGCGGATATGCTCCACGGCCTCGTCGCTCTCCTGCACCCGACCACGCGGCCAGTCATAATGCGGCCCATTCCAGTCGTCCTCATACAACGAGAGGTACTCTTGCGTTGTGTGAAACGGCTCATGCGGATCAAACGTTTCGACCTGCAATAACCAGTTATCTTGCGCGTGGTTTTTGTGGATAAAGGCACAACCCGCGTCAAAGACTTTGGTTTGTGGAAAATCCGCTTCCTGCTGAATATATTCCCGGTTGGCCCAGTCATGGCGCCACAGGCCAGAAACACCGCCTCCGGTCTGCTTTTGCGGCACCCGTAGCACCTCGGGAATAGGTGGCTGCGCAACGCTCGCCTGCCAGTGATCGCCTTCCTGACCGCGCACAATCTCCCATGAACTGTAGCGATTATGATAATTCCCACCGCCATCTTCCCAGTAATGCAAATGATCGCTTATCAGGTGGGTATAGATCCCTGCCTTTTTAAGCAACTCTGGCATGGAGTCGTCAAATGGTTCTAACGGCCCCCACTCCCGGTGCAGGAAATTGCATCGCCCGGTATGCAACTCTCTCCGGGCGGGCATGCATGGCATACTCCCGACGTAGCTGTTTTCAAAGGTGGCGGCATGTGCCGCCAGGCGTTGGAAGTTCGCTGCTTTTGTCAATAAATCGCCATACGGGGGTAAATATCTTTTGTTCAGGCTATCGAACAGGAGAATAATGGCTTTCATTGCTCATCCCTTTTAATTTTTTATCAGATGAGGGAAATGCTGCTGGACGACTTCATAAATCTGCGCACCAATCGTTTCACCATCCATAATATTTTCAATCGGGATCAGATATTGCCCGTGTTTCGGGTCTAGGCTGACCACGTCGAGTAATTTTTTGGAAATAGCGAAAATATCTGCCCAGTCGGTAAATCCTCCCACCTCGCCTGCGGCGGTATGTTCCATTTCAACTTTGAACTCATATTTCGTCAGCGCTTTTTTAACGACTGTTTGTAACATCACGCTACTACCGACACCATAACCACAGACAAACAGAATATTAATTGTATCTTTCATTTTTAAACCCTTAATAGTGAATTATCCCGCGTAAGGACCAAGATGGAATGTTGCAGCAATAAGTTTCAGAACTTCACAAATAGCAGGCCATACGGTTGCCCAGTCAAATATTCCGGTCCAGCCGACGCCATTTTCAGCAAGCCCGGTTAACGGAATAGCCCACACCGTACCAAAGGTCTGAATAATACCCAGTAAGAACGTACAGATAATTACGGAGCGATATCCCCCCATGCGGTTTGCTAATACGCCGATCGGGCCACCTGAGAAAAATAACGGTACAAAACCGGGCAATACCATAATGGGACTGTGGATCAGCAATAAGATACCCATCGAGAAAATGGTGCCAAAAGTACAGAAGACGAAGCCTAACGTTGCGGCATTGGGTGAAAAAGGTAACAGCGCGGCGACATCGACGGCTGGAATGGCATTAGGAATAAAGCGATCCTGCCAGCCTTTAAAAGAACCGTTAATTTCACCGACCATCATGCGCACGCCCTGAAGCAGAATGACCATATACATGGAGAACTGTAAACCCAGGTTAATGATATAGATGTACCAGGGTTTACCTTTCGCCATCATCTGGACGTTATCGATACCCGTTGAAAGCAGGAAACCGCCGACAAACAGCGTCATCACAATGGCGATAGCCGTCACGTTGTGGTTAAAAATCGCCAGCCAGCCGGGGAGTTTCAGGTTTTCAGCATCGTGCTTTTCGGGGTCGCCAAATTTATGGGCAAATTTGGAGAAAAACCACAATCCTAACATCTGGTTATGGGCAATAGTAAAACCAGCATCTTTAGTCACTTTGGCAATAGGTTTAACAATGAGCGTGGTGGAAAAAGCCCAGAATATTCCCGTTAATACCCCGGCGATAATAATCGAGGTAGTCCAACTAAATCCTAACCAAAAAACGATTAACCATAATACTGCCTGAGAATGTGACACACCGGTATTACCGGTCAGGAATATCCCTTTGGCTCCGGTATAGCGACCAAACAGCACCAGCACCAGGTTGGTAAAAAATGCCAGTACAAACACATATCCTACGTAGCCAAAATTATCCCCCAACGCAATTTGCGTTGCGGCTTTCATCGCGTAGGAGTCCATTAAATATCCGTGAACGCCATAAGCTTTACTTACGGCCTCTGCTACCGGTTTAAATGTTGCGGAAAATTGAAACCCACCAAATAACACCATCATTAATCCCACCATGGCGCTGACCATGCCGGTAATAATTTTTATTGGCGATTTCTTATCAAGGGCATAACCAATGCCCACCAGCAAACCGATTAATATTGCGGGTTCGGTTAAAAACGTTTGAATAACATCTATGAATTTGGCAAACATCGTCGGAACGCCCTCCATAAGCGTACATTTCCGTTGTCAATGCATGAACCTTCTGCTGACATTAATAATTCTTCAGGTATTTTTTATTTTTCGCTAAGCGATGCCTCTGCAGGTATTCGGTAAACGCACTGTAGTAATCAAAACAGTTCATTTAAAGATCTTATTTGATTATTTGTGATTTGATTTGCAAAAATAGCGCAATATATAACCGTGATCGATCGGTTAATACTAATCGATCGATCACGATTATTATTTGGAATGGATGTATGCCGAAGAGATATTGACTTGAGTGATGTATTTACATTTTTACCAGCAGCGTCAGCACTTCATAGTGCGCAGTGTGCGGAAACATATCAAAAAGCTGTACCCGTTCGATGCGATAACCTGGCAGTTCGCGGATATCTTTCGCCATGGTTTGGGCGTTACAGCTAGAGTAGATAATAAAACGCGGTGCCATCGTTGAGAGATAATCACACAGCGGTTTACCAATGCCGCGACGCGGCGGGTTAACCAGCACAAGCTCCGGGACTTCCCCCTGAGCAGTGGCAAATTGAGTGGAATCCAGCGCCTGAAATTGCAAACGCGTTAAGCCCAGTTCAGCAGCTGACTGCTTCGCACAGGCAATGGCCTCTGGTGCAATTTCGATCCCGGTTAACTGCATTTCAGGCGTCGCGCAGTGTAAACCAAAGCCCCCCACGCCGCAGAACAGATCCCACATATGTTTAACTGGTAGCTGCCGTACCCAGTCGCGCGCGGTAGCGTACAACTGGCTGGCGACCGCCGGATTAGTCTGGAAGAAACTTTGCGGACGGATCCACAGCGGCACATCGTTAAAACGCTCCACCAGCGCCTGTTGTTCCGTCAGGTAGATCTCCGCTTCCCCTTCCATAATCGCCATATGCACTGGCTGAATATTGACGGTAATCACTTTTAGCTGCGGCAGTTGTTCCTGTAACCACGGCAGCGCCTTACGCAGTTGTGCCAGCTTGGTTTCGGAACGCAGTACAAAACGCAGCATCATGCCGCCATCACTCTGGCTTTCGGTCAGCAGAAGGTATTTCAGTTCGCCACGCTTACGTGCCACGTTGTAGGGCGTTAGCCCCGCACGGGCGATAAACGGTTTTAGCGCCGCAAAAACGGGCGCAAATGAGGCAGGATAAAGCGGGCAGTCACAAAGGTCTTCCGGTGTGCCGTCTCGATGCAGCATACCGAGCAGTGGTTTTTCAACGCTACCACTCACCACCATTTTGGCTTTATTACGAAATCCTTGTTCCGGGCCTGACACCGGTGCGCACCATTCCTCAACAGGAAAATTGGCGAGTAGATTTTTAAGATCGGCGGTTTTAGCGGAGAGTTGCTCTGGAATCGGCTGCGTTATCCACTGACAGGAACGACAGCGACCCGCGTCGTAAAGTGCGCACTGCATACATTGACCTTCACATCATCAGGGGCGACGATTATACACATTATTGCAACTGGAAGAACCGCCGACTGGTCGAGGGAACGAACAGTAGCAACAGGATGAGCATATCCGGCAACTTCTGCAACATCAGGCTATGGAAGATTTCGCGTTTTGATTCACCGGGGATGCTGAACAGCTCCGGATAACCATAACCCAACGAAGCCGCCCACAGATAACTGGTGGCTGTGACTTGAGTCAACAGATACAGCCAGCGCGCCCAGCGACGGCCTTTCACCAGTGAAAACGCACACCATATCTCAATGAAAACCAGCACCAGACTGCTTAAAAAGACCAGCGTTAAACTCCAGGTTTGTACGCTGCGATGAATGAACTCGCCAATACCGCGCACGCCCAGCGTATTGAAAATCATCAGCACGTCGAGGCCACGGATCATAATAATGGCAAGCGCCGCCACCTGCACCAACGCAGGCACATTGAGGCGAGCATGAGATGAAGATGTTTTCTTAAAAAATCCCAACGTTTCGTCTTCCATGAAAACAATGCCGCGACATGCGCGGCATTATGTAGCCAGGTTGGCAAATTTTAGTGTCTTCAGCCACGTCTTGCACGCTGGATATCGCGTATCCACTGTTTTTCTGCACGTGCCATCAGATACCAGGCGATAAATCCGACAATTCCGACCGCACCGAGGATCAATGTTGCCAGGGCGTTGATTTCCGGATTCCCCCCCATCCGCACGCTGGAGAAGACCAGCATCGGTAACGTGGTGGCTCCCGGCCAGCACGGCTCGCTATATAAAAGCATCGCAAGAATAACTTTAGCCAGGGCTTGAGACTATAGCTCAGATTAAAAAACGGTATTGAATAAATTTTTATGCATATTTGCTCTATGTGATAGAGCTAAATCGGGACAATAGAAGTGAAATAATCTTTAACAAAAGGTTAAAAACAGCAGATAATTTTGCAGCACGCAGTCACTGCGGCAGCGACTGCGTGCTCGAAAGGAGTTATCAGTGGAGGAAATAGTTTTCGGTAACGTTGTTTTGCCCTTCATCGTCAGTCGGTAGCAGCAGTTGATGGGCATTAGCTTCAAGAATAACCATCGAAATCTGCTCTTCGCTCTGACGGACGAACCATGCAAACTGCTCATAGGTTACGCCCTGCATAACGGATAAAGACTGGCAAACCACCAACTTTGGCAGATTATCATCCTGCATATCAAGAAATGCTTTCACGGTCAGCGAACTGGCATTGATGGCAGATAAATCTGCCGCCAACGGCAACACGGCTGAAGGTCGGACTTCTGCCATGGCAGAAAACAGGATCGTGTTATCGATCAGATCGATTTTGGCATCAAAGACACCGTCGAAATTCTGCATGTGGGGCAGATGCAGAGCCTGACAGTTATCACATTCAAAAAAACTCATCCCCAGGTCATCGAGCCATTGACGCAACATATCCAGACCAGGAACGACCAGCGATGTCATAATTTTGTACAACCTCTTCCGATAAAAAGACAGGCACAGCTTACGCAAAAAGCGCAGGCAAAACCATAATCAGTAATGTAATTGCGACTACCCCCCTGTCTTCAGGCAATATTCTGTCTTGGCGTAGCGTTCGATCCAGCGGATCATTTTACCCGCGATGTCGATACCAGTGGTTTTTTCTATTCCTTCCAGCCCCGGCGACGCATTCACCTCCATCACCAACGGCCCGCGATTAGCACGCAAAATATCTACACCAGCAACGTCCAGTGCCAGCGTTCGCGCGGCTTTTATCGCGATTTCACGCTCCTGTGGCGTGATACTGGCGACGCTTGCCGCGCCGCCACGATGCAAATTGGAACGAAAATCGCCCTCTTTCGCCCGCCGTTCAATCGCAGCGACCACTTCATCGCCAACAACCAGACAGCGTATATCGCACCCTTGCGCCTCTTTGATATATTCCTGCACCAGAATATGCGCGTTCAGACCGCGAAAAGCGTCAATCACGCTTTCTGCAGCCTGACGCGTCTCTGCCAGCACGACGCCAATTCCCTGCGTGCCTTCGACCAGTTTAACCACCAGCGGTGCACCACCGACCATGTCGATTAAGTCGCTGGTATCATCCGGCGAATGCGCAATGCCCGTGACAGGCAGGTCGATGCCCTGACGCGCCAGCAGTTGCATAGAACGCAATTTGTCACGCGCGCGGGCAATGGCGACCGACTCATTGAGCGGATAGCTACCCAGCATTTCGAACTGACGCAGTGCCGCTGTCCCATAAAAGGTAATGGCGGTGCCAATACGCGGGATCACTGCGTCAAAATGAGGTAACTTGCGGCCTTTGTAGTGAATAGAAGACGCCGCAGGATTGATGTCCATGTAGCAAGAAAGCGGATCAAGAATTTCAACCAGGTGACCGCGCTGCATAGCGGCTTCACGCAGCCGCTTACACGAATAGAGCGTTCCATCCCGGGACAATATGGCAATTTTCACCCTGCACCTCTCTGTCAGACCTGGTCAAAAGCCCGCATATCATACATCGGCGTGATGGTTTTAGCGCGTCGCCCACCCCTGTTTGTGCAAATAATCCAGAATAAATGGGCGGTTTTCTTTAATGATTGTCCGGCAGATATGATCGCTCCAGGTATCCCGGCGATTATTGCTGCCACGAGAGAGGTAATATTCTGCCAGCTGCTCGTCATACTGCGCCAGAGCGTCTTTATCCAGCGGTTGATAGCTGTTTTCATGCACCAAAATGGAGGCCGGTAAACGCGGCTTGAGATTCGGATTATCCGCAGGCCAGCCAAGGCACAGCCCAAACAGCGGCAGAACATGTTGCGGTAATTTCAGCAGTTCCGTCACCGCTTCAATATTATTGCGCAGGCCACCGATATATACCCCGCCCAATCCCAGCGATTCAGCCGCGGTTAACGCATTCTGCGCCATCATTGCCGTATCAACGACACCGAGCAACAGCTGCTCTGCCAGGCCGAGCTGAGCATCCGGACAGATCTGTAAATGTCGGTTAAAGTCGGCACAGAACACCCAAAACTCCGCTGCTTGCGCCACGTATTTTTGCCCGCCAGTCAGCGTCACCAGTTCATCACGTAACGCTTTATCGGTAATGCGAATAATGCTACTGCACTGCAAAAAACTGGAACTGGACGTTGCACGGGCGCTGTTAATAATCGCCTCACGTTGTGCTTCGGAAATGGGTTCATCAGTGAAATGGCGAATGGATCGATGGCCACAAATAAGTTCAATGGTTGGCGTCATTATCTTTTTCTCTTTCTGAACGTGAATATTGCGGTGGACGGTTCATCAGCTGTGGGGCAATACGTTTTGCCATCTGAAGAATAACGACCACCGCAGCGGGAAGCATGAGCAAAACACCAAGAAAAATCATCAGAATCTGCACCTCTGGCCCAGAGAATAGCTCCGGCAGCGACAGGAAGCCGCTTACCGACAGTAGCGCCACCGCCAGCAACATCATTCCGATAAATTCCAGTATCAACACGCTCTTAGGCAATTTACCGATCGCGCACATACGCTTCCCTCTGCATAGTAAGCCTTCAGTCTAAAATTTTTCGCTGTATGGTGTTTAACAGTTATCGCTTTTAGCAATTAATGCAACAGGTTAAACCTACTTTCAGCGAATACATTTTGGCGTGAACATTACAGGCAATAAATCTATGAGGAGAGAAACAATGCAAACCGTTATTTTTGGTCGTCCGGGTTGCCCTTACTGTGTGCGTGCAAAAGATCTGGCTGAGAAATTGAGCAATGAACGCGATGATTTTCAGTATCAGTATGTATACTCGTCATACTTCAAGTTGCATGTGCTGCGACTGCGTTCGCTCACCCCAGTCACTTACTTATGTAAGTGACTGGGGATTCACTCGCTTGCCGCCTTCCTGCAACTCGAATTATTTAGAGTATAGATATTCGTGCGGAAGGGATCACTAAAGAAAATCTACAACAAAAGGCAGGTAAACCCGTAGAAACCGTGCCGCAGATTTTTGTCGATCAGCAACATATCGGTGGCTATACCGATTTTGCTGCATGGGTGAAAGAGAATCTGGACGCCTGATCGTCTGACAAGCCCTCCCGTTGAGGGCTTTATTGATTTTTTCTGTGCTGTGGTTTAAAAAAGCTGCTGATAAATAAGAAACACAATGCCCCCAGCGCACACCAGAACACCGCACTTAATAACCATGCCAGCTCTTGCCAGAATGAGCGCGTCGGTGAAAAAAACAGCCGCATGATGAGCATCGAACAGGGTGCCGCCAGCATTGCGCCAAACAGAGGTTTCAGGACTTCTCTACGCTGTGAAAAGAAGCTGGCAACGGCTCCAGGAAGAATGAAAAACAGCAAGCCGATTTCAGGATGCCCGGCAGCCCGAAAAGCGCCTTTCATGTGCGTCGCCAGAAAAAGGCACACCACAATGAAGAGGACAAAACAGCAGATTGCCCCTGCCCAACGTTGTTTATGTTTCACTCGTTCCTCCTGACACTGCGTCTATCGAACACATTTTTCGCCAGTGTGGCGTTCAGTAAGATAAAGCCGCTTCGCATTCCATGCTAATATAGGCCAACGCAATTCATATAGCCGTTGATACCTAATGTGATTACACTAGTAAAATATATTGTTACTTTACTATCGTTTAGGTGCGCTGAATGAATCTGCGCCCTGAATTCTGGTAAGAAACATTATCGTAAATTACCATTTCTTTCAACAGCTTACTAGTAAACAAGAAGTTAGCCTCCGTGAATATAAACGTCGCCGAATTGTTAAATGGGAATTACATTCTGTTATTATTTGTGGTCCTCGCGCTTGGGCTATGTCTCGGAAAATTACGACTTGGTTCGATCCAACTGGGTAATTCCATTGGTGTTTTAGTCGTATCGCTGTTATTAGGCCAACAACATTTCAGCATTAACACCGACGCGCTTAATCTTGGCTTTATGCTGTTTATTTTCTGCGTCGGGGTCGAAGCCGGACCGAACTTTTTTTCCATTTTTTTTCGCGATGGGAAAAATTACCTAATGTTAGCACTGGTAATGGTTGGCAGTGCGCTGGTGATAGCCTTAGGGTTAGGTAAGCTGTTTGGCTGGGATATTGGCCTGACGGCCGGTATGTTAGCAGGCTCTATGACGTCGACACCGGTTCTTGTCGGTGCTGGCGATACACTGCGTCATTCCGGCATGGAAAGCAGACAGCTCTCACTGGCATTGGATAATCTGAGCCTCGGGTACGCCTTAACCTATTTAATCGGTCTGGTGAGTTTGATTGTTGGGGCGCGTTACTTGCCGAAATTGCAGCATCAGGACTTACAGACCAGCGCCCAGCAAATCGCCCGCGAACGTGGCCTGGATACTGATGCCAACCGTAAGGTTTATTTACCAGTGATCCGCGCCTACCGCGTCGGCCCGGAGCTGGTGGCCTGGACCGACGGCAAAAATCTGCGTGAGCTGGGTATTTATCGACAAACCGGTTGCTACATTGAGCGTATTCGACGTAACGGAATTCTGGCAAATCCAGACGGTGATGCCGTGCTGCAAATGGGCGATGAAATAGCGTTGGTAGGCTATCCCGACGCCCACGCCCGACTCGATCCCAGCTTCCGTAACGGCAAAGAGGTTTTTGATCGTGACCTTCTCGACATGCGTATCGTCACTGAAGAAGTGGTCGTTAAAAACCATAATGCCGTTGGCAAACGTCTCGCACAACTGAAGTTGACCGATCACGGCTGCTTCCTTAACCGCGTCATTCGTAGCCAGATTGAGATGCCGATAGATGACAACGTCGTGCTTAACAAAGGTGACGTTTTACAAGTCAGCGGCGATGCCCGTCGCGTAAAAACCATCGCCGATCGCATCGGCTTTATCTCGATTCACAGTCAGGTCACTGACTTGCTGGCATTCTGCGCCTTCTTTGTTATTGGGCTGATGATCGGGATGATCACTTTCCAGTTCAGCACATTCAGTTTCGGCATGGGGAACGCTGCCGGGTTGTTATTCGCCGGTATTATGCTGGGCTTTATGCGCGCTAACCACCCGACCTTCGGTTACATTCCGCAGGGTGCGTTAAGCATGGTGAAAGAATTCGGCTTAATGGTGTTTATGGCGGGCGTTGGTCTGAGCGCCGGTAGCGGTATTAATAACGGACTGGGTGCGATTGGCGGTCAGATGTTGATTGCCGGATTGATTGTCAGTCTGGTGCCAGTGGTTATCTGTTTCTTGTTCGGTGCTTATGTATTGCGAATGAACCGCGCACTGTTGTTCGGCGCAATGATGGGCGCACGCACCTGCGCGCCAGCAATGGAGATCATCAGCGATACAGCACGCAGTAATATCCCGGCGCTGGGCTATGCGGGCACCTATGCAATCGCCAACGTCCTGCTGACGCTGGCAGGGACAATCATCGTCATGGTATGGCCAGGATTAGGATAAAACTGAAGTTGCCCTGAAAATGAAATTTTTTTGCACAATCGCAGAACTTTTCCTCAGGGCATCAGTCTTAATTAGTGCCACTGCTTTTCTTTGATGTCCCCATTTTGTGGAGCCCATCAACCCCGCCATTTAGGTTCAAGGTTGATGGGTTTTTTGTTGCCTGAGATTTATGCTGTTTAAAATCATGATGTTAGAAGCACTGTTTTTTAACGATGGCGACAAAATGGCGGCAGCGTCAAAGTGAGAGCGCCACCTGTCCTGATTTCATTGGATGCGGCTGAACCGGATTTGACTCCTTTGGCGTTGCAATCGAACGAACAAAAGTTTCATGGGTAACAAAAGTATGGCTGCAGTTAATGTTCTGGCACTGGTTGTAACGCTCTTTGGTCAATGAAGATACCTGAAAACTGCTGCGAGTATGGGCGGCACTTCCACACAGTGGGCAAATCATCATTTTTCGAGTTCTCCCCATTTTTGCTAAATTCACAATAATGATACCGCATTATTCCATTTTGCAAACTTAAAAGTTCTCCATTGCGAAGAATCATTCCATTTCGAAATCATCAATCTTCACTTCAAGCTCCAGACTGGTCGTAAAACCGTTATCCGGGCTGACAGTATGCGTCAGGGTGGTAATGGTCCATTCCGCATCATCTATTGGCTGTTTAAAGCCACTGACCTTCACAGGCATTTCCGTGTAGAGATCTGCCCGACCTTCCGCCAGTTGTAGCGAGAATGACGCAACACCGCGTTGCAGGCGTTCCCACTGCATTTTCGCTGCCCGTTCGGCGTTACTCCGGTTGGCATAGGTGCGATTGAGTACCAGCACGTTTTCATCCGTACCCACCAGGTAATCGCCCTGCTTCGCTTCCGGCTCTTTCTTCTGCTTCTTAGTCCTGCGCTTACGCTTCACCGTGGTGCTTTCTTTCTTCGCGGGTTCGCGGGTATGCAACCAGCTGGCAATTACGCCCGTGTAAGCTCCGCGATCTGCCAGGGTAAAGCGGTGACTGTCGCCGTCCTTACGTGTGATAGTGATCACCGGCAGTGGTTTACCGCTAGCACTTTTACCCTGTCCCTGCCGAATGAATAACAGATTGCCATTTTTCACCGACGCAATAGCACCGTACTGGCGCGCCAGCCGCATCAGAAAACTGCCGTCACTCTCATTAGTCTGGTCTATATGTTCCACGGGCTTATCCGACAGGTCTTTACCCAGTGCCATCTTCAGCTTGTGACGCGCGGCTATTTCCTTCACCACTTCCCCAACTGTGGTCTTGTGCCACGATTTTTCACGACGGGTATTCAGCGTTTCCCGAAAATCAGCACTTCGCGCCCGGATAGTCAGGCGGTCCGGTGCACCAGTGTGTTCAATTTCATCCACCGTGAATGCCCCTTTCGGGAAAAGCGGCTGCCCCTTCCACCCCAGCGCCAGCGTAATGACCGCACCACGGCGCGGCAGCACGATTTTTCCGTCGACATCATCCAGTTCCAGATCAAGCTGGTCCGCTTCAAAGCCCCGATTGTCCGTCAGCGTCAGACTCATCAGGCGGTTATCCAGCACAGTGGTGATATCCCTGCCCTCAATACTGATGCTGAATGCCGGAGTTTTGTTGCCTTTGTTAAGCAGTTCAGAGCTGAAATTCACGACAGCAGCCCTCCCACCGTTTTACTGATATCGCTTAATGCAGATGTTGCCGTGTCCTGCAGATTATTCAGCTGCGAACTGAGATCACCGAACATATCGGACAGGGATTCATCCACCCGTTTGAGCGACAGGGTGAACTCAATCCGGCGCGGCATACCGTCGCGGAAAAACTCCGTTTTAGTCTGATTCAGTCCCTCAATCACATACATGCCGTAAATCGTGCCGCTGCCTTCAATCAGAGGCCATGCTTTCCCCTGTTCTGCCATCTGCTCCAGTGCCAGCAACGACAGCCTGCCGCCTGTTATCTCCGGCATAAGAACACCAGAAAGCGTCAGCACGTCGTTGTCCGGTCCCAGAAACTGCGTTGACGGGCGTCGGTTAACCCGGCTGTTAGCCGCATGTCGCCAGCTGCGCTGATACTGCAGCTCCTGATACGGCACGGTGCGCAGCATAAACACGTACAATCCCAGCACCATCATCATGCGTCGTATCCCCCCTGATCGCTGTAGTTACTCCTGGCCTTTGCCTTCAGTCTGCGTTCACGTTCATCAAGCTGGCGTGCCACCTCCCGCGCAATATCCTGCGCACTTTGTCCTGGCTGCGTCTGGATGATGATCTGCGTCGGTGCCTCAATCCGGTGAACGGGCGGCACAGCAGCTGCGCGACTCACCATCGCTTCACCGCCTTTCGCGGGAAGTGCCAAAGGGTGCAACGGTGGAAGCTCTGCTGGCGCGGCAGCAACACCCATCATTCCGGCAACAACCGCAGCCAGTGCAGCTGTATTTCTCCGGCTGGTCACGTTTGCCGGACCGTTAACAATTTCAGGCCCGTTTTCACCGACAATGCCGAACTGCCCGCGCGGGATATACCCGCCGCTGTCATACATCCCCGCAAAGCCATATCCCCATGACGGAAAACCACCCGATGGCATCATCACTTTACCGTCTGCATTCACCGTCGCAGGTTGCTGACGCGTCACGCTTTCCGGCAGTTTCGCTTTTGCAGCCTCTTTACTGACAATGCCGAGTTTCTCCAGCAACCAGGAAACGCCGGATTTCAGCGAGTCCAGCGGATGCATGACCATATTCAGCCCTTCCGCCAGTGCCTCCCCGAATCGTCGCCCCATTGCCGCTGCACTCTGCAGTTCGGCAGAGGTCGACTTAACAGGCGTCAGCAGGTCAGTAAACCAGCCCCACAGCGCCTGCACTTTGTCTCCAATCCACTGGAACACAGGCTTAAGTGGTTCGAATGCGGCACTGATGGGACCAGCCGCTGCTTTGAATCCTTCCACCACGCCACCGAGAAATGCGGTGATGGGTTGCCAGTATTTCCAGACAACCAGCGCCACACCCGCCAGTGCAGTAACCACAAGACCTATCGGACTGAGCAAAGCACCTAACAGACCTGATACGGCATACAGGGCAACGCGCAGCATCGCCAGCGAACCGGATGCCAGCACACGCAGCACCGCGCCTGCGGCAGCAAACCCGCCGCGTAGTGCTGCCAGTGGATTCATAAACATCACAGCAACTGCACGTAAACCGGATAATCCAGACCGCAAAAGTGCAACCGGCGCACCTGCTACAGTTTTCAGGACATTTCCCGTCAGTGATGCCGTGCGGCGCAAAGACGACAACGGCGCAGTAAGTAAACCCGCAGCGTTGCCCGATGAAGCAAGCCCGCGTCGCAGCAGTGCCAGTGGTGCGCCAGCCAGCCAGGACAACGCGCTGCTGGTTCGGGTTACTGCTGCCGTAACGGAAGGTAACGTTTTGATACCCAGCACAGAGAACCCCAGACGGATGACTGCCAGCGGCCCCAGCACTGCAGCCAGCGCCACCGCTAAGGTGCCGAGGCCCACGGTAACGGCAGCCACCACAGCGGCTACTTTCATCAGTGTGCCCGTCAGTTCCGGGTTAGCTTCCACCCAACGACGCGACGCTCCCGTGACGCTTTTCACCATGTACAGAATATCCATCAGCGGCTGGCGCAGCGTTTCGCCCAGGCTGCTGAAGGTGTTCTGCGCTCCGGTTTTAACCAGCAACCACTGCGCAGAAAGTGAGTCCTTGTTAATGTCGGATTCTTTCTGCATGGAGCCGAGCGCATCATTGCCCGCTGTCAGTTTTAGCTGGCGCTGCAGTTCCGGCAGGTTGTTTGCCAGTTTCGCCGCGTCATCACCAAACTCTTTACCAAACAACATGGTCATGGCAGACAGACGCTTGTCCTGCGGCAGTGCGTTCACCTTCTCCAGCACGCGCTGGATGGTTCCCATCGCATCCTTCGTCATCTGCTTTTCAATCACTTCAGGATTGAGTTTCAGCAGATTCATCCCTTCAAAGAAACTCTTGCTTTGCATGGTGGCAATGGACAATTCACGCACCATCGCGTTTGCTGCACTGGCTGCAACCTCTGGCGCAGCGCCCAGTGTCAGGAAGGTGGAACCCAGCGCCGCCGCTTTACGATAATCCAGACGATCAGCCACACCACCCAGGCGTTGCATGACATCAATGATATCTGCCCCTTTCGACATGGCGTTATCATCCAGATAGTTCAGCGCATCACCGAGCTGTTCAATATTGCGGGTAGGGATTTTGTAGAGCTGGGCGATTTTCCCCAGACTTTCTGACAGTTCATCCGCTGGCAGCTCAAAGGCTGTTGCCGCCTTTGCTGCCGTACTGGCGAAGGCCAGCAGGTCACGTTTCTGGTCTTCCCAGCTGTCGTCAGGGTTTGCGACGTTCATGCGCGCACCACCTTCAACCAGTGCAGCGAAATCCACCGCACCGTTTTCCATCGGCAACTGTTCGCTGGCAGCCTTGATGGCATCCTGCATTTCATAAAAACGTGCAGTGCGGTTGCCATTATCGTCACGCAGACCATTGACCTGCTTTGCCACACCTTTCATGGCATCTTCCATGCTGGTATAGCTTTTTACTGCCGCCATCACTGGTGCGCCCATTGCCAGCCCTGCAGCCGTGGTGGTGGCTCCGGCACCTGCAATACGATCGCGCACCTCCAGCGAACGGGCATAACTGGCACGTGCTGCATTCATCCTGCGCTGAGCTTCCCCCAGTCGCTTCAGCCGCGCCTCCTGTTTCGACAATTCCTGGTTATAACGTGATGTTTCACGGGCTAAACGGGCGGTTGCTCCCGCATCATCTTTCGCAGAAATTCCCGCCCGGTACAGCTCTGCACGCACAAGCGCCGTTTGCTTCTGCAAATATTTTTGCTGTTCTTCCAGGCGTTGGACTGCCAGCGTTTGCCGACCTAAAGCCACAAGGTGCCGTTGTGATGGTTGTTCCATCGCCTCCAGCTCAGAGCTAAGCAAATTAGCCTTCTGTCTGGCATAGTTCAGCCTGTCGCCTAACTTCTTGTTATCAGCCTGCAGCTTGCGAAATTTTTCCAGGCTGTTACCCGCCTGATTGAGTTGCTTTAATGCGTCACGGGAGTTTCTGATTGCGCCAGCCAGCTCTTTCGAACTGGCCTGTGCAGCACGGAATGGGCGGGTGAGTTTGTCAACCGCATTAAGAATGACCTGCAGCCGCAGGTTATTATCACTCATCGTTGGCCCCGCTTCTCTGAATCGCTTTATACCGCCATTCCAGCACTTCGGTCAGCGGCATAACGTCAGTAACGGATGGCGGCCAGTGAAAGATGGTGGCGATATCAGCCACCAGATCGTCAACCGTCAGGCTGTCGGTAAACCGGCAAGCACCGACTTCTTCAACAAAAAAATGACAACCTCAACCGACATGGCAGTGAGATCTGCCGGGTCCATCTCTGCAATTTCCTGTGCAGTCAGTGCCGGACTGGAGATGCGGGGGATCACGGTCATCATCGCATTCACATCCATATCCATAATGGCCTGCAGGCGTGTACCGCGCAGCGCACCGGACTGCGGTTTACGCAGCACAATTTCGGTGATTTCCGTTTTTCCGCGCTTGATGGGGGTATCCAGTTGAATGGTCTTTTCAGTCTGCTTATCGCTCATTTTGTTGTCCTGTAAATTGGGTTCTGGCGCGGAATCCCGCGCCGTTCAGATACATCAGAGGCCGAGGGCGTTGCGGTGCGCTTCCATCAGGTCCACACCGTCCACAATTTCCACCATGTTGATGAGGTCCACTTCATAGAGCACCTCACCATTGATGGTCAGCTTCGCGTAGCTGTTGGTACTGGTCACTTTGGTGGTGTTGCTTTCGCCCGTCTTCCACTCACCGGAATCCACTTCTTTGTGACGTCCACGCACCACAAGCTCCACGGCCTGCACTTCCCCGGTATCGTCACGCTGGATAGAGCCGGTAAAGCGCAGCTGGATGCCATCCACCGTGGCTTTGCCCATCTGTTTAAACAGCAGCAGTTCAGTACCACCAATGGAAAATTCTGTGTCCAGCGCACTGTCATCAAGCCCCAGATCCACATCCACTGCACCCGGCATTCCGCCGCCGCGATACTTCTCATATTTGCGGGTGAATTTCGGCAGCGTCAGCGACTCAACGATCCCCTGCCAGTTGTTCCCGTCGTTAAACAGGTTCAGGTGTTTTAATTTGCGTGGTAAAGCCATGTTGTCCCCTTACGCGCTGACCTGGCTGGCGAAATTCACCAGGTACTGATCGGTGATGCGCTGGCGCAGCATCAGATTTTCAAGTGGCGGCACTGGCGTGTAGTCATAGTCGATGGTGAGTTTTCCGGCTTTCAGCGTGTCTTTGTCGTTCACCGACTCATCCAGCCAGCAATCACCACCAATGAGATAGCCCTGGCTTACCAGACTGCGCATTTTGGCGCGGATACCTTCGATAATGTCGCGGGCCAGCGACGGGTTAAGCGGTTTGTCCACCGCCCACATGTGCGCTTCTGCCATCGTGTCCGTCAGCACCTGCGCCGTGCGGGTGTAGTTTTCGAAGGCAAAGAGCGGATCATCACTCAGACAGCGGGAACCCCAGAAGCGGAAACCGTCCTTGCGGATAAGGGTGGTGACGTCGTTCTGGTTAAGCAGACCTGCATCGGTTGCCGGGTCCTGCAGATCCCAGAACACATCAGCAGAAATTCCGGTGACACCGTTCACGCCTACGTTGGACAGGCTCTTGTGCCACCCGGTCTGCTCATCAATTTTGGCGCGCAGACCGAGCGCACGGGCGGTGGCATATGCCGTTGCTTCGTCATTCAGCACCGTGTCCCAGCCAGTAAAGTCAGGCCAGATCAGCATCCCTTCGCGCTGGCTGAAGTTTTCACGGTAAGTGATCGCCTCCTGTACCGTCTTGCAGCCATACGCTGACAGGTAAGCAAACCCACGCAGGCTTTGCGCCACGCTCAGCAACTCAGTCGCAACGGCTTTGTTATCGTGACCTGGCACGCCGAGAATGCGCGGTTTAACGCCGAGCTGTGTCTGGGCAGATAACAGGGCTTTCATGCCTGTTTTTTTACCTTCAGCGGTCACTGCGCCGATAATATTAGTCGTGGTTTCTTCTTCCGTTTCACCCTGCGGCACACGCACAACAACGGTCACGGGTTTTGCCTGGTCAGCGATGGCATCCAGCGAACGGGCCAGCGTGCCGGACTCACCCGCTTTACCGCTGGCGGTCAGTACATCAGTGATCAGCACGGGTTTATTAAGAGGAAACATTTTTGCATCGGCATCATCGCCCGTGCAGACCATGCCCACGATGGCGGTGCTCACCGTGGTAATGGATCGGGTGCCTTCGTTGACTTCAACAACGCGCACCCCGTGGTGGTAATCCTGAGCCATAGTGGCGAACCTCCTGATTGGATTAGGCTTCGCCCTATGTTGAAGTGATTGTGCCTGACAAACAGCTAAGCGCAGTTGTACCGTTATTCACACAAAATGACGGTATTTGTCTACTTGCAGGGATAATCAAAATAATGCTGATTCAGGGAGATTCATTACTCTTATTTGCCGGAAATTTTCTATAAATTGTGGAAACACCCACATCAAAAATCAGTGCAATACGCTGTCTTGATTCTCCGGCCTCGAGTAAGCGTCCAATCTGTGCCCACTGTTCGATGGTCAACTTAGGACGGCGTCCACCTACTCTGCCTTTGGCGCGAGCTGCAGCAAGCCCCGCCCTGGTACGTTCAACTATCAGTTCGCGTTCCATTTCAGCCAGGGCACCCATGACATGAAAAAAGAAACGGCCCATTGGAGTACATAGCCTATTAGCATTAGCTCTCCTTTTGTTACCTTGATAAATTTCACTTGTAATGTATATTTATTGGCACCGAAACGAAGTTAAAACTTAAAAACATTTATCGAACATTTATGTAATAATAACCTTCATAGCATCTATAAGGAAAATAAAAATGGAACAGAGAAAACTATATGCTTACTTAAATTTAAACAATCCAATTGTTGCCTGGGAGGTTGCAATAGGAAGAATTGAATCAATCTGTTATAAAAGTGAGTTTGGAGTATCTATTTGGTTCTACAATCTAGTAAGAAAATACTTATCAGATAATCACAATGAAAAATTACAAAATGAGTTAGCTCTTGAAAAGGTACGCTCAGACAATTTCAGAGATAAAGTTTCCCGCCTAACCGGAATATATCTATTCAAAACAAAAGAAATGGCTGAAATAGCAATTGACCGTTTGGGTTTAAATCAAAACTATAAAAACACTATTGCAGAAATTGATTTTCATGGTTTGAACTTTACAGAGGTGGACTCAGAGTGGATCACTGATTATCTCGGCTCTCCGCTTGAGCAAAATGCGCCCTGGATGCACAACTATTGGTCTGGAGTAACTCGCGGGGAAAATCCATTAACCGAAGTTTTGGCCAGTGGCATTGGATATATCAACGATAAAAAAATCAGAAGCATGGCTATCAAAAAACTATATGAAAAATGGGCTACTTCATCTTTGTTATTTAATGCAGCGATTGCCGGTTTTTCTACTGGAGAAATGGATCAGATATGTCGTGTCAAACCAGCGATACTACGTGAAGATGATGGGACCCTATCTGGAGAAATTTTTATTGACATGAAAGAATTCAGTCAAAATCAGACAAAAATAGTAGCCGCTTTAAAGAAAATGTATGACAACGGATATGAGCCTCCTATTGTTGTACCGAATGACCAAAATGCTGCCTTTGCATTACCGGACCTTAAAGATATGTTTTTTAGTACTAAAAACGAAGTAACTAAAAACCTGTTCAACTTATTACATGCTAGTTAACTGCGAACCACCATTTATATAAAATGGTGGCATCTATCTTACTTTTAATAAAAACTTATTAGTTTAATTTATATGAGATTGTGGTTGCTACCGAAGCAGAGAAACAACTGCGAATAGACTAGGCTAACGAGTTTATAAACAGTAAGCAATGGTCTGATAAAGCAGCTATTTATCGCCTGAAAGGTGGCGAACTGGAACAATATAATTCGTGGGTGAGTTATCTGGATGCACTAGAACTGGTCGATACACCCCGTGCTCCAGATATTGAATGACCTACGCCTCCGACAGTTCAGGCCAGATGACATCCGGCGCAGTGCTGGTATCCGTTGTCGTCACCGCATCGATGTAATCCAGCACAGTGTTAAGTCGGGTGGTCTCTGCCTGCATCAGCTTCCGCCCGGCCTGCAATTTCAACTGAATCAGACTAATGGAAGCCATTGCAGCATCAATCAGTGACTGACGCTGTGCTTCTGCTGCGTCTACTGCGGCGCTATGCTGTGCCTCGGTATCCGTCACCCATTTCTCACCATCCCATTTATCGTATGGCGTTAACGGGGCGATAGTGGTTGTATTTTCAGGATAATTACCCGGCACCGTGATTTCTTTTGCTTCTCCTGTTTCGGTGCTATAGATAATTTCACCGCGATGGTCTGGCATATATTCCCATGAGTTTAAATCTACTGAACGGCAGATTGCATAACCAGCCTTATATGTGCCAGGAGCATCTAAACAGGAATATGCCGGGATACCGACACCAACGGCAAGATATTCATTTGAAGTGGAAATATATTCCCGTGTTTCTCCATCATAGTTATAGACAGTAATATTCCCCGCCTTCGTGGCAATAAGCTCGCTATTTAATACAGCGTTATCCATTATGCAGCCCTCACGATAAAGTTAAATGCAATATTTCGCGGACGGGTTTCGCTTCCACCTGTGTTACCAATACTCCCTCGTGTATGTAGCGTTGGTGATGGAATCAGAGTCCCTCCGACATCAGCAGCATCAAGCCCCCGGCCTTGCGTGTATGCTCTTCTGAAGATTGTCGCCAGTTCCCATTCCTCTTTTGAATCATACCCATCGTTGGCAACAACAATATGGCGATGTTTTTCCAGCATCCCAGTCTGAATGCTCAATAAAGCACGTCCAGCATCAACGCCTCGTCCGTCATCCCAGCCACGAATAAACTCACCACGGAGATCAGGTAGTTTCCCTGATGGATATGCTGTAGCAAGACGGGGATATTTAACCTTATCAAAGGCAGCGCCATTGCATTTCAACCAGCCTGTCGGCAGAGTGGCTGAAGGCCACGGAACTGGTACTCCTACAGGTAATGCAGAACCTTCTCCCAAACCAAGGTATGCGAGAAGACCAGCAACATCCTTTCCACTCAAATTAGTCAGCGTATTGTCCAGCGGTTGTTTACCTGCCAGTGCATTAAGCATTGTCGTGGCAAAGTTCGGGTCATTCCCCAGCGCCGCCGCCAGTTCGTTCAGTGTATCCAGTGCCGCAGGTGCAGAACCCACCATTGCCGCAATCGCCGATTTCACAAATGCCGTGGTGGCAATCTGTGTATTGTTGACCGACTGTGCCGCAGTCGGTGCGGTTGGCGTTCCGGTGAGTGCCGGACTCGACAGCGGCGCTTTCAGTGCCAGCGCATTGTTAATGGTGGTACTGAATTTCGGGTCATTGTTTATGGCTGCGGCAATTTCTTTCAGCGTGTCCAGCGTGGCTGGCGCACCATTAATAAGAGCCGTCAGTGCCGCCTGAACAAACGCGGTGGTCGCAACCTGCGTGGTATTATTCCCCGCCGCTGGCGTTGGCGCTTTGGGTGTCCCGGTAAACGTAGGACTTTCTTTGGGTGCATACTGTGAATGCGGGTCCGGTGCTGCAAGATGTTTTGCCATCTGATCATCCACGTACACCTTCAGCTCCAGTACCTTATCATCCACATACTTGCGGGTTGCCAGCACGACGGCAGGGTCGATTTTCAGGGTGATATTGTCCGTGCTGCTGGTAATCAACACCATGCGCACGGTCTGGGTGCGCCCGCTGCCTTCAGCCAGTTGCGGCTTATAGCTTTCCGGGCAGTTGCCCACGGCAATCAATGCCCCGGATTCATCAAACAGGCCCACTTCACGTATCCACCAACCGCCCTCGTTTTCAGGGATCACCTGTTCAGCAATAATCTGGCTGCTGTTTTGCGGGTCGATATAGAGCATATTCAGCGCAGCCCGGCGTTTCTCATTTACCAGTGCAGTCTGCTTTGCGTCCGGCGTTGGTAATGTTCCGCCGCCATCGCCGACCGCCATATGGGTAATTTTTAACGGCACACCGAGCGCGGCGGCGCTGGCAAGTTTCGCCGCGCCAATATCCGTCAGCAGGGTATAAAATTTTGTGCTCATGGATTCACTCTCATTGTGTCAATAACATGGACCGCCCCGCCTTCATGCGCGGTGCCGCCAGAAATAATTGTTTCGTTGATATACGGATAGATCGTGATTTCTTCACCAAGATAGCTGGCGGCCCCTACCCAGTGCGGGCCACTGGTTTGCAGATTGATGGACATGCCGATCATGTGACGGCTACATGGTTTGGCATCGCTTATCAGCCGCTCAAGTTCCAGATAGGTATCTTCAGTGATGCCCTGGTCCTGCACGCCGATGTCCAGGCGAAACGTGCCCGGTGTTTCTCCAGTCTGCCACCACTCAATAATGCGGATCAGGAATCCGAACGGTTCCACCACCCGCCGCACGGCACTGGTGGTTCCTTTATGCTGATGAATATAAAAAGCATCCTTCACTACCTGGCGTTTGACGCTTTCTGTCCAGCCCTCGTCCCAGCGATCCACAGAGAACGCCCAGGCGAGATAAGGCAGGAAGCTGACCGGACAGGTAGCCGGATTCCACAAGTCACGCAGCGGCACCTGCAAATCAGAAATCCCGCTACAGGTTTGCGCCAGTCGGCGCTCCAGTGAAGTTGAACCCGGTGGCAGCAGACTATTCATCCGTTCCTCCGTTGGTTACGCTCCACTGCGTACATGATGCCGCCTGTGTTTTGTTCAGGACCACATCCGCCAGCGGAGAAGCCAGTTCCACACGTTGAACACCCTCAACATGCAGAGCAGCAAAGATGGCGCTACGGCGAATATCCCGACCAAGCCTCGTCTGGCTGGCAATGTACTTCTGCAGACTGGCTTTTGCCGCTGCCATTACCGGCTCTGCTTCCGGTCCCGGATAGAGAAAAATGGTGGCTTCCACGCGATACGGGATGATTTCTGCGCTGCGAACCGTAAGACGGTCAGCCACCGGGCGGACGTTCTCACTGTTCAGAGCTTTTTCCACCACGTCCAGCAGGTCTTTTTCTGCAGTTCCATCGCCTTCGCGGCTAAGGACAGTCAGCACCACCTCTGCAGGTGCCGGGCTGGTTGCACTGGCATCCGCCACCCGACCGTCGGCGCTTCGGGCATGAAATTCATAAGCTGCAGTTGGCCCCGCAACAGAAAGCCCTTCAAAGGCTGCAGGCACACGCAGGCGCAACGCTTCATCGCTTTCCATCACAGCTGCAACGGGCGGCACAGCATCATTATCAGCAGGCGTCACCGTCAGGCGTGTCACGTTGTAGTTGGCAGCGAGCTGGTCAAGATCGCCGCCCATCGCGTAAGCCACCATCACCGCCTGCGCGGCTTCGTTAATACGCTGGCGCAGAAGCAACTCACGGTAAGCGTTCTCCTGCAACAATTTAGTGGCGGGTTCAGATTCCAGTTCCAGCGTGCGGATCACTGCTTCCTGCTCATCTTTCGGATGAAGCGCCACAAATTCTGCCTTGCGTTCGGCAAGCAGCGTCTCAAAGTCCGGCACATCCACAATCTGCGGTGCAGGCAACTGCGAAAGGTCAATCACTGCCATTCTCTGCTCCTGTTGATACGGAAAGGGACACAGGCACACCGTTATTCCGCCGCCCGGTCAGCTCCACCACCATTGAACCGTCAAAATTGCTGTTGATGGTGATGGAATCCAGCGTCAACCGTGGCTCCCAGCGACTCAGCGCCACATACACTGCCGACATGACCTGCAGGCGTAATGCCGGATTTTGTGGCTGATCTATCAGTGCCGACAGCAGGGAACCATATTCCCGGCGGGCAATACGGCTACCCTGCGGTGTCAGCAGAATGTCCCGCACCGACTGGCGCAGATGATCAATATCAGTAATGACTTTGCCGCTGGTATTGTTCATCCCGCTATAAAGCGTCATACCGGGCCTCCGGTTGTATCGCCGCCTTTCAGGACGCCAGTATGCTGATGCGCATCAACCACGATCCCGTTAGAACTCATCGCTCCGCCGCCCTGGGTAACGCCACCATTGATCACCACTTCGCTGTTAATGCGCGTGCGGTCAGCCTCCAGTACAAACTCACTGGTTTTCATGGTGATGTTGTCAGCAGCCTCAATGACCATTGATTTGATGCCCCTGACATACCAGCGCCCGGTGGCGGGTTCGTATTCAAACCAGCCACCGTCAGGATGTTCTGTCACGCAGGCGTCCGCCGACGTCGACGGTGGTGCGAACTGATTCGAATAGACAGCGGGCAGCGCAAAGGCGGTTTCCAGATTGCCGCCCAGACTCAGCAGCACCACCTGCTCACCTTCCGATGGTCGCCACCATGTACGGGCATTCCCGGCACGCAGCGTCAGCCAGCTGATCCAGTTGGTTTCAAGCTCGCCCGTTTTCACCCGGCAAAGCCAGTTTTCCCTGTCCACTTCGGTGACTACCCCTGTGCGGATCAGGTTGGTGATAAGGCGCATGATTTCGGTTAATTGTGCGTTCATAGGGAAAGGTTGCCATCAGGGGAAGAAAGGCGGCAGTGCTGCAACTTGTATCAGTGCTGATACAAAGATCACCCCGCCAGCCATTGCAGAATCATGTCGCGGGTCATTGCCTCAACATCATCATTTACACCCAGCAGGCGGCGCTCTGCGTAACGGACCTCCGGTCCTTTGCGACTGACGCGATCACGCAGGCCGTAATGGTGAACACGGGCAATACGCTGCACCTT
Source organism: Escherichia sp. MOD1-EC7003 (assembly GCF_002965065.1). Lineage (GTDB taxonomy): Bacteria > Pseudomonadota > Gammaproteobacteria > Enterobacterales > Enterobacteriaceae > Escherichia. Next base: position 43,875 of record NZ_PTRE01000033.1, on the reverse strand, counting down.
GCCTTCAAACTGTACGCTGGCAGAGTCGGCGCTGGCGGCAGTTTTCAGGTATTTTGTGGTGCGCAACTTTGCAAACATCTGACGTTTGATGCGGCCTTTTTTGCTGCGTGCTGTTACCCTGCGCGGTTCATAACTGCTGCCATCTGGATTGCGCTGCATCCTGATATTCTGCTGCTGTGTCCGGCGCAGTTCCTGCGCCAGCTGGCGCATCATGCGGCTTCTCGTGGCTGGTTCCAGATTCGCCAGCAAGGCACTCAGCCAGTCGTCCACCTTCTGCAGTTCAGCCACGTTTCACCGTCCACATTTCTTCAGGTTCATCGGGTTCTGCTACAGCTTCAACGCTCGACACACTGCCGTCAGTACTGACCAGCACACGTTCCGTCAATTGCAGGTTAAGGCTGATATCACAGACATCGTTGCGCAAAATATCCACCTCAAAGGTGAATAGCTTTTCCCGTAACGCCGGGTTATTGATGGCATCGGGCTGGTTATCCCGAAGCCACAGTAAAACCGGGGCCATCAGCAGATTCTGGTCGCCGCTGAAATCCTCTATCACCACGTTCAGGGTATAGCGGTACTCCCATGACATGGAGCTGGCCCCCGTGGCAACCAGCGAACCGTTATCCACAAACAGATGCAGTTTGTCCGGGTTATTGCGGACATAAGGCACCGCTTTATTGAGGGCGTGGCGCAGGGATTGTGGTTTGTTCACTGTTTCGCTCCTGACACGCAATAATCATGTCCACTTTGTCTGCACAGACCGCCCAGGCGGCCTCCGTTTCATCCAGCAACGCATTCAGATCACCGTTAGTGCGCGGTGCTGCCTGCTCCAGCCGACACGGCGTCACTCGCGGACAACCACTGACGGTAAGCTGCACCTCCGGTGAGTGCCGGACGTTCCCGCAGCCGGATAATGTCAGCAGGCAAAGGAGTATCAGCCCAGTGGCGTAAATCCTCGTTCTCACGTTTCAGTTCCTCGATCCGGCGTTGTCGTTGTCTCAGCTGTGCGCTGGTCTGTTCTGCTTCGGCATAGAGCCGCGCCTGCTCCCGGTTATTGGTTTCAGTCAGAATGGACAGGCTGATAAGCTGGCTGTTGCTCTTTGCCAGTGCCTGGCTTTTGCTCTGCAGCTCGTTTGCCTGCGTGCTGATGGTCTGGCTGGCATCAGCCAGCCGCCACGTCTGCCAGCCCAGCGCCGCCAGTAATAACGCCAGCACAACCAGCAGCAACCGGTTCATGCTGCTACCTGTTGCGCCATCTGATTACGGGTGATCCAGAAGGCAATAACGGTCAGCAGATAAAAGACCAGGGTAATAGCCCACCCCGTCCATGCGAGACTTACAACAATCAGCAATCGCATCACCCAACAGATAAATACATTTTCTTTTCGGGTAATTGTCTTCAGCAAAGATGCCCTTAACTCCTGCCAGAGCGGGCCATTCTGAATTAACGCAGCCAGTGCTACCGGAATTACCGCCCATGTCAGCAAACAGGCTACCCAAACGCCGGACGCTGCCAGTACCGGAAAGATCCCCTGCGGATACACCATTGCTGCGATTAACAGCGCCATCCATAACATCAGAAACAGTCCGCTGATTAATTTCTTTTTCATTTCAGTTTGCTCCCTGTAAACACCAGGCCATCTCCCGCGCACGGCGGTTATCCAGCCCCTGATTAAACACACCTTTTACATAAACCCAGCGCGGCAACTGTCGGCACGCATCCGCCCAGCGCCGCTGATTGAGCAATTTCACCAGCGTGGAACTACAGGCATTGCCCGTTCCCACGTTGAAGGCAAACGACACCGTAGCGTCATACACCTTCTGTGGTGGCTGTTGCTTCACACACCTTTCCAGCGCCCGCTCCACACGCAGCACGTTGGAGATCATCCCTTCTGCTGCCTGTCGTTCCGTGATTGTTTTGCCGGGAATGACGCCCGATGTATTACCAATGCCGTCGGTCCAGACACCCGCGCTGCACTGATACGGCTGCAGACGACAGCCTTCGTAATCGGCAATCAGTTTCAGCCCCTCCACGGAGGTGTGAAGCTGCTGAAAACCCGGCAGCGTGGCAGCAATAGCCAGCACGGCCCCGACAAGGCAGCGTTTAACGATTGATGGATTCATAGTCCTCCCGCGAGATCTGCCCGTCGCGCAGAAGCTGGTAGGCTTTGTGTTTGTAGTACCAGTTGATAGCCAGCATCAGCACACCAATCATCAGGCCGCCCAGCGTTGAGGCATCCTTGATGGACAAATCGCCCAGCCAGGCCAGCACGACGGCGATGCAATACGTGATAAAGGCGCTGATTCGCTCAAGCGTCATAATTCAGTCCCATAGCTGGACGGTCTGCACGGTGGTGGTGGTCGGTATGTCCGGCAGCTCCACCTGCAGCCCGTGAGGTAAAAAGGGGCCGTATTCGGCAAGCCCCGGATTTGCCTTCAGTACCTGCTCCGTGACACCCTGCGTGCGCCCGTAATGACGCCAGCAAAGCGCGTCCACCGTGTCATACTGATACGCACGCACTTTCATCAGATAAGCTCCACTGTGCAGTGCGGCGCATCCTGCACCCGGCTGATGGCCCAGCGGGCGTCACGCCACAAATCACCGCTGGCTTCCGCCAGTTCTTCGCCTCGCTTCACACCGGATGCCGTGGCGTCATAGTCCTGGTATCGTTCGTTGAGCATGGCGCGTGCCCAGCAGTAAACCGCGTTGAAATAGTGCTGAATGCGCTCACTTTTCCCGTCCAGCTGTTCCGCCGGAACCTCTGCCAGCGAGGCATACCCCAGCATCTGCTGGCGTCTGCGAAACTCATACAGCTCTGCGTTGACCTCCGAAATTGCCGACAGGGCAACCTGCTTTAAACGCGGCTGCGTCACCGTGCCGTCAGTGCGCATGACACTGCGAAACTCCGACAGGTCCACATCAGGCCAGAACGGCGTATTTCTGATGATTTCCGCCTGTTCCGGTGCCTGTTCTGGCGCAACAAACTTCATGCTGCTTTCTCCTGAAATAGAGGGCGGTGGACGGGGTTTTGATGAGGCTGTGCCTTTCGCCACCCCGTGCCGCCCGTGCGCGGGGGCACGTTCTGTCAGCGGCTGTCATTGCGCAGTCTGCGCTCCAGCTGCTGTTTGTCTTTTTTCACGCCACAGCGGGGATCGAGCTGTAACGCATGGTTGAGATGATTAAGGGCGGACGCCGGATTGCTTTCACTCAGGACAACGCCAATCGCTTTATGCAGACGCGCCCGTGACTGGTCCGGCATATCCAGACCGTCTGTCAGCTCCAGCGTCTGCAGCAACAGATCAGCATCAAAGCCGGTGGCGGCAAGCATTGCGCTCTGCGCGGCGTCTGCCATTTCCTCTGCCAGCACGGTCTGCACGTTGCGGTTACCCAGCGGCATCACCCAGCCATGACGCAGGGCATGACGCCCGATCTCCAGCGCTCCGGCATAATCTCCGGCATCAATGCGCCACAGCATCACGTACATCAGCACGTCATCCTGTTGAGCGCCTCCGGCAGCCAGGACACCCTCTGCCCAGGCGGCGTACTTCGGCAGCAGCTCCACCTTGATTTCCGCTTTTTTGACCGTGGACTGAACGCCCTTGAGACGGCGGCGGTCTTCCGCCAGTTGCAGCAGCATCAGGTCATAGCCCGATGCGTGGCGAACACTGCCGCCCTCGCGGGCGGCCTGTTCAGCCTGAACGCGCAGGCGATGCTGCCGTGCGGGACTCAGGCTCATGGATTACGCTCCTGTTTCGGCTGCGGCGGCGCTGAAATCACCAATCTGGATGTTTTCCACCAGTGCGGCGCAGCGGTAGTCCTCAACCACATAGGCTTCGTTAACGGATTCAAAGTTTTCAATCCGGTCACGTTTCGGGTTGTCGATAACTGAACGGCGGCGGGTGTCTTCCTGCCAGTAGATGGACAGGTTATCCAGACGGGTGATCAGCAGCGCATTCGGCGGGAAGAACGGCGCACGCACGGCCTGCAGGCCACCCATGCGTTTCTGACTGATGATCATATCGGCAGCCAGTTTTTCACTGTTTTCCTGCTCTTTGTTGACCAGCGGGAAATACTTGTCAGACAGCAGTTCACGACCGCAAATCACCACCAGATCGTCATCGTCCTGATAGACCACGTCGATAAGCTCGTTAACGGCATCCATCACCACGGCGTCCAGGTTGGCATATTCGCCACCTTTCCCGACTTTCACTGCACCCGGTGTGGTTTCACCGCCCGTGGTGCTGCTGCCCATGACGTGATCCGGTGCATCCTCACGGATTTTCTGCAGCCAGCCTTTGTTCACATCCTGCAGCAGCGGGTTTTCGCTACGGTTGGAGGTTTTCGCACGCTTCACGCCGTTAAAGCCGATCATGATGCGGTCCAGTGCCTGACGTTTTACGATGGCGTCACGGATACGCACCTGGAAATCCTGAAACTTCGCCCACAGGTCCAGCTTCGCGTAGGTCAGCACCGTGTCAAAGTTAGTCTGCTCGCATTTATATTCCACATCGACCATCAGCGTCGGATCGACAGGCTCACGCTCTTTAGCTGTGGTATCAGTGGTTCCGGCAATGGTGCTGCCAACACCCAGCCCCAGCAACTGACCAGACTGCTCAGTCACTGGCGTGACGTTAATCAGCGTCAGGAATGCGGCGGACTGCTGGATCTGATCTTCCAGCGTCTGCTGCACAGACGGCTCTACAGTGAACTTGCTGGACAGTTCTTCAACGGCCACACCGTTCAGACGCGCCAGCTGCTGCAGGTAAGCGTTAAAAGCAAAGCGGGTATTCTTCTTCATCGGGTTTTGTGCTCCATCAGCAATTGGTCAGAGTGTCAGCGGGGGCGTTACCGCCTGTTGCACGCTGGCGGTAGTCCTGGCGGCTGTCTTCATGACTCAGCTTATTCACCAGTTCGTTAAAGGCGGTCTGCTGTGCCTGCAGGGCAGTCTCCAGCTCAGACAGATGTTCTTCCTGCTCAGACAGGGATTTTTCGGTGCGTGCGCTCAGGTTTTGCTGCTCAGTGGCGACCAACTCCACGGCCTTATGCACATCAGAGAACCGGGCATCGTCGGACTGCTCTTTTTTGGTGAACAGTGCCGTGACGCGGGCAAACAGGGACGGCTTGTCCTCCTGGATTTCTTCCAGTTCGATCACCGTTTCCTCTGCGGCGGTAAAGAGATTGGCGGGATTCTGCTTGCGGTTTGCCAGCGGGTTATGGGCTGCACTGGCGCTGAATGTCAGCATTTCAGTGCCCAGACTGGCAGGGTCATCAGTGGCAGCCAGGCCGACCAGGTAGGCTTTGCCCGTATCAGCAAACTTCGGGCTGACTTCCATAGAGGTGAATAATTTCTGGCCTTTTTTCACCAGTTCCACCAGGGATTCCGTTGGCTCAACGTCGGCATACAGCGCCATCTTGCCTGCCAACGGACCTTCCGTGATTTCTTCAGCAAACAGCGCCGTCACCTTGCCGTAGCGGTTAAAGGTGCTGTCCGGCAGATAAGACTTGATGTGCTCAAGGTTAATCAGCGCGGTATACACCGCCGGGTTGTAGCTGGCTGCCATCTGTTCCAGCCATTCACGCTGGATTTCGCGTCCGTCGGTGGTGGCACCTTCCACCCCGATGCGAAAACGCTTTGCTTTCACTGTCATGAGCCGTGCTCCGTTAGAAAAAACTTACTGGAGCCTTATGGTTGCGGTGATGGGGGCAGTGAAACAATGCGCGGTATTTGTACCGACAACCACACAAACCGCAGGCGGGGAAAGCCTTCATTCAAGGCTGTAGGTTTGTGCCATGAACACCACACTGACACCCGCAGATCTCGATCCCCGTCGGCAGGCCATGCTGCTGTACTTTCAGGGATACCGCGTCGCCCGCATTGCTGAAATGCTGGGCGAGAAAGTTGCAACTGTTCACAGCTGGAAAAAACGCGACAAGTGGGGTGACTATGGGCCGCTGGATCAGATGCAGCTCACCACCGCCGCACGCTACTGCCAGCTCATTATGAAGGAGCACAAAGAAGGGAAAGATTTCAAAGAGATTGACCTGCTGGCGCGCCAGTCGGAGCGCCACGCGCGGATCGGCAAGTTTAACAATGGCGGCAACGAAGCCGACTTAAACCCTAACGTCGCCAACCGCAACAAAGGCCCACGCCGTCAGCCGGAAAAGAATGTTTTCACCGATGAACAGATTGAGAAGCTGGAAGAAATCTTCCATTCCTCCATGTTCAACTACCAGCGCCACTGGTGGGAAGCCGGAAAAACCAACCGCATCCGCAACCTGCTGAAGTCACGCCAGATCGGCGCAACCTTCTATTTTGCCCGTGAAGCCCTGATTGACGCCCTGCTGACCGGACGTAACCAGATTTTCCTTTCCGCCAGCAAGGCACAGGCCCACGTCTTTAAGCAGTACATCATCGACTTCGCCAAAGAAGTGGAGGTGGAGCTGAAAGGTGATCCGATGGTGCTTCCTAACGGTGCCACGCTTTACTTCCTCGGCACCAATGCCCGCACTGCCCAGAGTTATCACGGCAACCTGTATCTGGATGAATATTTCTGGATACCGAAATTTCAGGAGCTGCGTAAAGTGGCTTCCGGTATGGCTATTCACAAAAAATGGCGACAAACCTATTTTTCCACGCCATCCAGCCTGACCCACAGTGCTTATCCGTTCTGGTCCGGTGCGCTGTTCAACCGTGGACGCAACAAAGCCGACAAGGTGGACATCGACCTGTCCCACAGCAATCTGGCCCCCGGCCTGCTGTGCGCAGACGGGCAATACCGCCAGATAGTCACCGTGGAAGATGCGGTGCGCGGCGGCTGTAACCTGTTCGACCTCGACCAGCTACGCATGGAGTACAGCCCGGACGAATACCAGAACCTGCTGATGTGCGAGTTCGTGGACGATCTCGCGTCCGTGTTCCCGCTCAGCGAACTGCAGGCGTGCATGGTGGACAGTTGGGAAGTCTGGACCGACTTTCATGCACTGGCCCTGCGCCCGTTTGGCTGGCGCGAGGTGTGGATCGGTTATGACCCGGCAAAAGGTACGCAGAACGGCGACAGCGCCGGATGCGTGGTGGTGGCACCGCCAGCCGTGCCAGGCGGTAAGTTTCGCATTCTTGAGCGTCACCAGTGGCGCGGGATGGACTTCCGCGCCCAGGCTGACGCCATCAAAAAACTGACCGAACAGTACAACGTGACCTATATCGGCATCGACTCAACAGGTGTCGGTCACGGGGTTTACGAGAACGTGAAAGCGTTCTTTCCTGCCGTCCGGGAGTTTGTCTACAACCCTAACGTTAAAAACGCCCTGGTACTCAAAGCCTACGACATTATCAGTCACCGTCGTCTGGAGTTTGACGCCGGACACACCGACATAGCGCAGTCATTTATGGCAATCCGTCGCGCCACCACCGCCAGTGGCAACCGCCCGACCTATGAAGCCAGCCGCAGCGAAGAAGCCAGCCACGCCGATCTGGCCTGGGCAACGATGCACGCACTGTTTAACGAACCGCTGCAGGGCGAGTCCGCCAATACCAGCAATATTGTGGAGATTTTTTGATGGGAAAGAGTAAGAAAAACCGCGCTGCGGCGACGAATCAGCTCAAGCATAAAAGCCAGACTTCAGCCGAAGCATTCAGCTTCGGTGATCCCGTTCCTGTACTTGACCGCCGCGAACTGCTGGACTATGTGGAATGCGTACAGACAGATCGCTGGTATGAGCCTCCTGTCAGCTTTGACGGACTGGCGCGCACCTTCCGCGCTGCCGTGCATCACAGTTCACCAATTGCGGTGAAGTGCAACATTCTGACCAGCACCTACATCCCTCACCCGCTGCTCAGCCAGCAGGCTTTTTCGCGTTTTGTGCAGGACTATCTGGTATTTGGTAACGCCTACCTGGAGAAACGCACTAACCGCTTCAGTGAAGTTATCGCCCTTGAGCCTGCGCTGGCAAAATACACCCGACGCGGGTTAGACCTGGATACCTACTGGTTTGTGCAATACGGCATGACCACGCAGCCGTATCAGTTCACGAAAGGCAGCATTTTCCATCTGATGGAACCGGACATAAATCAGGAGATCTATGGCCTGCCCGGCTATCTTTCTGCTATTCCGTCCGCCCTGCTCAATGAGTCCGCCACGCTGTTCCGTCGAAAGTATTACATAAACGGCAGTCATGCTGGCTTCATCATGTACATGACCGATGCCGCGCAGAACCAGGAGGACGTGAACAACCTCCGCCACGCGATGAAAAGCGCCAAAGGACCGGGTAACTTCCGCAACCTGTTTATGTACTCGCCTAACGGCAAAAAGGACGGGCTTCAGATCATCCCGTTGTCAGAAGTCGCAGCGAAAGATGAATTTCTGAACATCAAGAACGTGAGTCGTGATGACATGATGGCCGCGCATCGTGTTCCGCCACAGATGATGGGGATTATGCCGAATAATGTTGGGGGTTTTGGGGATGTAGAGAAAGCCAGCAAAGTTTTTGTTCGCAACGAACTTATCCCACTACAGAAAAGGCTACAGGAGCTTAACGACTGGCTTGGTGAAGAAGTGATCCGCTTCGAGCCTTACACCATGAGCTTAGATAAAAATTGAATCAACTTAATAAAAAAGGGCTAAACATAGCCCTTTTCTCAGTTAGGAAACTTCCCGATATCCTGTTCAAAAGTTGTAAAGTTAAAGCTAGGAAGCAGGATCGGTGTATACCCACTTGTCATCAAAAAATTGGCAACAAACGAACGTAAAAACGGGAACGATATCGCAGGAGCATTAACAACTGGAAACTTCGATTCTTTAAAAGAATCGTCAATGTCTTTATCTGTTTCAAAAACACTTTGAAACTCGACTCGTAATGCCCGATCATTCTCAGTAATGTAATAAAAATCAAACAATACTGAAAATTCGCGCGGATTTTCATCAAAAATGGGCTTAAATCGAAGCGCAAAACCAGATTCGATTTTGCGCCCTTCAGCATCGACAAACAACAGTCGAGTAACAGTATTATCCCGTAATCTTAGTTTCATCGTCAGGCCGCTAAATCCAATTCAGTATCATCTGAAAAGAAATCCACTGAACGTTCAGCAGCATGATTGATCAGACGTGGTCTCAATGTAATGAACCCTTCGGAGCTTGGAAGCTCGTAGCTTACGATTGTTGGTCCATAAGCCGGGTACGAGCTTAATTTTTCATAAAGCGACTCAGGAGTATACTGCTGTAATGCCTTGTTAAGTAAGGCCATTCTTTGTTCAAAGGAAAGCATTTTTCCTCCTTAATCCTTCTCACAGAAATGCTCTGGAAAGATAAATCTTCTAAACTCTATCTTACCTCGAGCATGTTCATAAACACACATTTGCTGACGGGTAAATGAAACCATCTGTTCTGGGCGCTCATCTACAAAGTTAAGTCTTATAAGATTAGACACTTTCGTACTATCTTGTGCCTTAACAGCAGCATATGGAAATACGCCTTTAAAATCATCAGATTGCTCGAGCTCTCTAAAAAAGCTAATGACCTGATTGACTGTGATATGCAAGGCGCTCATTCGAGTCAAAGTACTGGCAACTTTCTGACGCATAGCTTCAAATTGCCTGATATCTCGAGCATTTCCAACCAAATCAAGCAACTCATCCTTTGAATCAAAGGTGATAGAAAATTCACTAATGACCGTATCATGACCTTCGTTCCACTGATGAGCCCAGTATGGGTCATCAGTCCAAAAATAGTAACCTTGAGTTAACCATTGTTTAGGGCCTGAACGGCTTAAAAAGGGTACGCTTTGCCGTATCGTCTCATAACTGCCACGATTAAGGCAGTTATGAAACCCTATATGAACTACCTGCACAATAATCCTCTCTTTACAGGTTGTTTGATTACCCTAAAGTGCTAGCGAATACCTATCGTCTACTTCAAGAGTAGACGAGTGTAATCAAGCAGTGACTAACAAACAAACACTTTTTCCTATCTATGCAATCGAAGAACCTTAGTTTGTTACGAAAATGCTACAATAAATTCAAGATAACACAATGTAAAGAATCACCGCTGCAAGCCACAACGCGCGCTCGTATCCCCGCCACGCCTGCCCGCTTTATGTAGTGGTTTTCATGCACCTGCATGATCTACGCAAAAGCCCGCCAGTTCTGGCGGGCCTTAGCAAAAACGATCCTCAAACGATCATGCGATCTCATGCGGCATAGACATGCACTACAGAGCTAACGCCTCGCAAGGGCTCGTTGTTCAACCTTGCTGACGCCAGAAACAAGTTCAGACGCCAGCAACGTTTCTTAATGCAGCCAGCTGTCGTCTTCCCACACCTTCTGCATAATTTTCATCACTTGTTTTCTTTCTTCGTCCAGTTGCAGTCCGGTCAGTTCCACACCGTTAGAGCTACCTTTGCGGATACGAATTACCGTTTTGGGATACAGGGGGCGCAGATTGCGGTAAAGCTCGGATTCAAGGGCGTCCAGTGTAGACTGGCTAATCTTCTGCTCTTTATCGATCATTATTTCAATGCGCATAAAAGTCACCTCAGCTGATGACATCCATTGAGCGGTTGTATTCGTGGGTTCTGATTTTTGCCATGAGTTCATCTGTCAGTTCAGAAACCCACTGCAGGGCCAGCCCCTTCTCTTCATCACTACACTCACTAGCCGCTACAAGCTTAAGAAAAAAATCAATGCGCTGGAGCTTCAAAGACTCCAAAAAATAGTCCTGCATCTTTCCTCCTATGACACCAAAGCAATACTGTATACATAACCACTGTTTATATTTACAGTATATAATAATCTTACTGATGTAAAACGTTTTTTTACGTTCATCAGCCTGATATGCCTGGTATTATTAAGAGCACGAATTGTTAACCCGCGTAATTAATACAGATTCCGCCACTTATCATCTTCCTGCAAACGCTGGTTCCGATAGAAGATACGCAGGCCTGCTCCTGACGGAATACTGCCACCGCGAAGGAGTAAATCGACCTCTTTCTCGCTGCCATCAAATCCTCTGGACTTCAGTTCATAGACGAGCTGCTGTCGTTGATGGTCTGTAATTCGCTGTTTGTAGTCTCTACGCCGTTTCGGCTTCACCAGGCGTAACCTTGCTGCCAGTTCCCGGCGCTCTTTTTTGCTCATACTGTGCAGGTAATCGTGCAACTCCTTGTCATCCATGCGGGTAATGTCCGTTCTGGTGTCCCCATCAGCTGATTTATCTTTCTCCTGTTGGTTCAAATTTTCCGCAAGGGGACAGTTATTGCCACGAGTCCAAGGGGCGCAAGCGCCCTGGTCGGCTGCCGCCTCCTGAACGTCAACGGCCTTACGAACCATTTTCCACTTCACTGCATGAGTGCAGATCTTGCCCTCTGCAATGGGTGACCAGATGCCATAAATACGAATACCGTGATCGCCATAGGCGGTTGGCTCTTCGTTGATTTCATAAGCGGTTCTGATGAGGTGATATTTGCGGGGAACCAGTACGCCGCCCTGCTTCATGATGTAGGTGGCAAAACAACCAGCATCAGCAGCAGCCAGGATGGCATCAAGGCGCGGGTTATCCAGTACCGGCGCACCTGCTTTTTTGTCACCCTGTTGCCTTGCCGCCTGACCAGCCAGCAATCGCAGTTCACGGTAAGCCTGACGCCCCGGAATGCCAAAGAAGCGGAATTGCTGAACACGATGCAGAGACGCCCAGGCATTAACGTATTCAGCGTTATCACGCAGGGATTTACCCGTTTCCTTACTGATCTCGCCAGCCAGACCACGCCCGTCAATATTCTTACTGATATATTTCGCAATGTAGCTTGTCGGCGTTCCTTTGCGCGGGTTTATCAGCTCAGACTTAAAGCGCGGCCCCGTGTTATTGCCCAGCTCCTCGCGGTCTTCACGGATGGCAAACTTACGCAACAATGCAGTAATGGCGCGGCGGTCTTTTTTGCGCATGAAACACAACAGGTGCCAGTGAACTGTGCCGTCATGATGCGGCTCAGCCACCCGCACGCCATACCAGCGCAACCCGGCTTTGTGCATAGCCTTACGAAATGCAGCAAACATACCGACCAGATAATCACTGCTTTGTCTTACCGTCGCATTTGTCCAGGTCGGGTTGGGCCTGCCGTTATTTAGCGTGGAATGGAAACGTGACGGACAGGTGATGGTGTAGAAAACGGCGCAGTCACCACGCATTTCCGCGATAAGCTCCAGACCTTTAACACAGGCCATCATCTCATTGCGGCGATGCGCAGGGTTGCTGCTGCTGGCGTTTACCACGTCTTCCATATCCAGCGTGTCGCCGTCTTCGTTCACCAGTTCATGAGAACGGAAAAACTCCAGCGACTTACGGCGCTGCTCACGTTTATGCATCACGGCTTCATAGCTGACATAGGGAGATGCTTTTTTGCTGACCAGGCAAACAGCACGCAACTGCTCTTCCCGCCATTCGCAACGCATCTTCCATAATTTCCGATACCACCAGTCGGCGCATAACATACGCGCCAGCGAACCCGGAATGAGTTCATAAGGCACGGGTTTACGGCGGTTTCTTTTCCGACAGAGTTGCTCAAACGCAGGCGGGATAACATCCAGACGCAGGGTTTCCGCTGCCACCTTTTCCCATGTCTTGCGGATTTCTTCTGGCGTAACATCATCGGTGGCATACAAATCGCCACAAGCTGTATCAAGGCACATGCTCATATGCGCAGCTACCAAGGTGGACAGGCGTTTCACCTGATCCTGACTCATTTCAGGCAGGATCAGCAGGCCGTCCAGCCCTTCATGGCTTGCCATAAAGCGAAAAGAAGTGGATAGCTGACTGTCGCGTACATGCTCCAGTCGTTCCAAGCATGGCTTAATCGTCTCACGCAAATAGCGGGAATAAGCCTTTGGCCTGCCCAGGCTGCTGAAGTATTTAATACGTTGCATCAGCGGCTTGCTGATATGGGAAGGCTGGGCGTTGACGTCCGCCAGAATGGCCATGTCTGGATTAAAACGCTGCTGCTCATGCGCCAGCTTTGCCCGGCTAATTAGCTTATCCTGCTCCATTTCGCGTTGGACAGGATCACGGGATTCATTAAAGAAATAACGCTCCCAGACCTGATCACTCAGTGCCTCGCGGCGCAGTTGTTCCTGCTCGTTATCGGCAGCGTACAGAGTGATCAGGTTTGAAAGCGCAGAAACCGGCGCAACTTCCGCCGGGTCCAGATAAGGGTTAATGGCCTTTTTCGGGCTGTTCCATGAGAATGCTGCGGCGACCTCGTTAAAGCCGCTGCAGTTGTTCATATCAGCATGGCTCATGCACGCACTCCGTACACGACGGAACAATCCACGCCACGCGAAGGATCAAATCCTACCCAGCAGCGCGGCCCGGAAACAGCGATGATTTCTGTTGCAGATTTACTCTCACCAGCTGCCACGCCGATGCTGCGTTTTGCCTTGATGTAGTGGTGAGTAAAATTGCGATACAGCGAACGGATCAGGGATGTGTCACTGTTAGAAACAATGACCGGATGACCTTCAGATGATCGATGTTCAAGAACGGATGCCAGGTGATACTGGTCATCTTCAGTGAAGCCATCAGTGTGATAGCCGGAAAACGTACCGTCATAAGGCGGATCGCAATACACCACATCCCCCGCCTTCAACATCGCCAGCGTTTCATCAAAGCTGGCGCAGATAAACGTTGCCCGCTGGGCTTTCTCTGCAAATGCGCGAATTTCTTTTTCAGGGAAATACGGATTTTTATAATTACCGTAGGGAATGTTGAAATACCCGCTCTTGTTATAGCGACATAGCCCACGGTAACCATGACGATTGAGATACAGAAAATATACCGCTTTCATGAAATCAGTAATTTCAGTGGAGTAATTAAACTCCTGCCTTATGTTGTAATAAGCCACCTCTCTGTTTGCTTCCTCAAATAAAGCTCTGGCACGAGATATAAACGCCTCACAATCAGCAGCAACCTTTTTATAGAGGTTGATTAAATCAGGATTAATATCCGCAACCAGATAGCTGGGGTAATCCGTCTCCATCATCACAGCACAAGAACCCGCGAAAGGTTCAACCAGTCGCGTGCCAGCAGGAAGGTATTTTTTCAGTTCGGACATAATGGTGGTTTTATTACCCGCCCATTTCAGGATGGTGCTCATACAGCACCTCCTGCAATAACATATCCTAAAGCTTCTAATGGGGTTAATGAGCGAATTGATAGCATCACCCATTGTTCTGAAACTGCCATGACGTCATTAACCGGAAGCACATGAGAGATAACCGCGGCCCATTCCCTACCCGTAAATACGCCATGCTTCCATTCGCAAAGAGAAAGAACATCACCAACTTTATAGCCACGATCGTCTTTACGAAGTTCAGCCGTCTTTTGACCTGCAACCACAGCGTTGAAATACTTAGGTGCAATTTTTAATTGATGGATACGCACAGCCCCTGTCATACAGCACCTCCGTTGTAATGTTTGCCTTTCAGCTCTGCGATTTCCTGACAGGTAATGCAAAGCTGCACTCCTGGAATGGCGCGGCGGCGTGCTGGCGGAATTGGCGCTTCACATTCAATGCAAAGCACGCGAGACACGCCCGGTGTTTTGGCACGGGCAGCACGGATATGGCGCTGGCGTTCTTCTTCAACGCGCTGCTGTACGAGATCCATTGCATCAGCCATTAGTGGATCTCCTGCGCTTCGTTCTGGATTGCTTCAGCGGTCACACGCAGCAGTTCTGCCGCTTCGACGTGGTTTAGCTGGCGGGATGTGATATGACACGCAAGACTATCAAGGCGGGCAGCCATTGCTTCAGCCCTTGCCCGGCGTTCTTCCAGACGAGCCTCTGTCAGTAAAATATTAAGCCCTGCGTCATCCGGTCCGGTTTTAGTCGTGAGGGTTTCAATATTACGCATAATCAATTCTCCTGAATTTAGATAAAGGGATGCCCGGCGGGTTTACGCCATTAATTTCATTAGCTGGTTAATTCGGCATGGTTAGCCGTCTGGGAAATAAGCTCACCACTGCACGAAAATGATTCATTGCTTTAATCAACTCCCGCTTTTCGTCAGTGGTCAGCTCATTAATGCTGATGCTATGACGTTCAGCTGGAATTTTTGCCATAAAGAATATGGCAGCCAGTGCCCGTTTATTTTGTTCGCTATTGATATCCCGTGGATCACGCATATCTTTAATAAACCGCTCAAGCTCTGACTCAATATTCAGGCCAAAAACTTTCGCCCTTAACTCCGCAATGTGATTAAGTCCATTCAGGCGTTCACCGGGGCTTAATGGAACAGTCGCCGCAGCGCCATTAATTGCCATAATTCATATCCCCAAAACGCAACTATCGTTCTTTGTTCTTACGGTAACGTTCAAGAGGAGATACATTTTTTCGTATCGTCTCTTTAACCTGCTCTCCCCGTAAAAACGTCCCATCCTTTAGCGTGAAAAAGTAACTGCCATCGCCCGACAACGACGGATAACAACAGAGCAAATCATCTTCAGGTACTGAATAACTCTCCCCTCTGTAACGAAACTGATAAACCACTTCACTTTCCGCTGCATACATTTTGACTTTCTCCGTTTCCCCGTGGTCAATTCAGACAGCAATTCATCTTGTGAACGGCACGGATGCCAGCGTTTACCATCCTCACCCATGATCCAGCCGTGACCGTAGTGCATTGCCGGGCTTTGTTTTACCAGCAGCGATGCAAATGATGGTTCTTTCGTCAGCATAAGCACCTCACAGCAAACCGAATGAAGCACCGAGGCCAGTCACGGTATCAACTGCACTCGCCATCGCAGGATTAGCCTGTAAACGGGCCTGCAATGAAACAGCCGCCAGCGCCATCAGTCGTGTTACAGAGTTAATGCTGCTGATAGCATCACGACGACCTGCACTGGTTTTTACATCGCCAGATACCGCACCTGCAGCAACACGCCCGATCTCTGCGGTTGCACTCATGACGTAATGTGGCAGTTTCTCTTTTGCTACCTCATTAATCGGTACACATGGCAGACAATGAATCTGTGCCAGAAAACCATCTACCAACGTTGAATCTTCAGTCAGATCGGTAAGCAGCCAGATTTCTGGTGCGGTTAATAAATGAGGTTGAGCTGGGTTCAGCTTGTTCCGCAGAATCTGCACATTCATGCCCGCACGTTCTGCCAGTTGCACCAGATTGTGGCGCAGTGCGAATGCACGACAGGCTTCATCAAAATGTGGATGTTTGGAAACTTGGTAATCAAACATGGTTTTCAACTCCGAACTTATCGCAAAATCGAACTCAGCGTCTTATTGCGAAAATAGACGTCTATTAAGCAGACAAAGCATCAACAGTCAGAGCAGCCAGGTTAATCATTACCTTTTCACGTTTTTTGTCTTTACGAAGACGATGACGAGGTAGTCGGCCATCAGCCAACATGTCGTTAATCGTATCAATAGAAAGGCCAGTCAGTTCGCTATAACGTTCGATTGTGACATGTGGTGTATTCAGAGTAATTGAAATGTTAGGTGTCATAAGGCAACATTCCTTCTAGATATGGCTTGTGGCGAGCCGTTGTTTGTCGTGATTAGTAGTGAAGGCTCCAAAAGAACACTTCTGGTTCAACTTTAAGATCGCTTTTGGAATCTGTCAACGAATTTTGGATTTCTTTGGAGGACTTGTGGATTTCAATAGCGGCGGTAAGAAAGCCATAGAACGTTTAGTTGAAGCATATGGGTTCGGTACTCGTCAGGCTCTCTGTGATCATTTAGGTGTTTCTAAGAGCACCATGGCAACGCGCTATATGCGTGATATTTTTCCAGCAGATTGGGTAATCCAGTGCGCCCTTGAAACGGGCACCTCGCTTAATTGGCTAACAACAGGGCATGGTTCAAAGCAAGCATCAGCAAATACAAATACTATAGAAGTAGAAAAATATTTATTGTCTGATGGAGCATTGCAGAAAGACGGTTTTTATATTTTTGATAAGGGATTTCTACCCTCTACGTTTAAAAAACCTTTTGTCATCACAGATAACAATTCTGAATTTATTTGTGATAAAGAATTTGATGATATACGTGATGGTAAATGGGTAATAAGTATTGATGGCGAAATAACGATCCGTGACATTACTCGTTTACCCGGTGGAAGAATCTTCGTCGAGGGTGGAAACAGAGCCTTCGAATGCAAGATAGAAGACATTGAAATAATTGGTAAAATTATAAGTTTAACAGTCAAGTATGTTAAATAGTACCGGGAGGAAACTATGCTTGGTAAGGTATTTTTTGTGGTTTTGTCATGTTCTTTGTTATTAAACCCACTAACTACCTATGCTAGAAATTATCCCTGCTCAGGGAAAAAGGGAGGTGTTTCTCACTGTACCTCAGATGGCAAATTCGTTTGCAATGATGGAACTATTAGTAAATCCAAAAAAATCTGTACTAAAAACTCACGATAACTTTTGTTTTTATATCTGCGTCTAAAATAAAAATGAGCCGCAGGTTAACCGCAAAAGTTACATGCTCACATAGCAAAAAGAATAGCCAACTTCATTATGGCTTCAGTGAGATGTATGGTCGTAGGATTTCATACATTGACACTGGTTATACATACAGTAAAAATGCTCTCTACTGGAGGGCATTTTTTATGGCAGTACGAAAACTCACCACAGGGAAATGGCTTTGCGAATGTTACCCCGCCGGACGAAGTGGGCGTCGTGTGCGTAAACAATTCGCCACCAAAGGCGAAGCTCTGGCTTTTGAGCGTCACACGATGGAAGAAACCGAATCAAAGCCCTGGCTGGGCGAATCAGTGGATCGTCGAACCCTGAAAGACGTGGTTGAGCTATGGTTCAAACTACATGGTAAATCTCTGACTGCTGGACAGCATGTCTATGACAAATTGCTGCTGATGGTTGACGCTCTAGGCAATCCTCTTGCAACCGATCTCACCTCTAAAATGTTTGCCCACTATCGAGATAAACGCCTGACAGGCGAGATCTACTTCAGCGAGAAATGGAAGAAAGGAGCAAGCCCGGTCACCATTAACCTGGAGCAAAGCTATCTAAGTAGTGTTTTTAGCGAACTATCCCGTCTGGGCGAATGGTCGTATCCGAACCCACTGGAGAACATGCGAAAATTCACCATCGCAGAAAAAGAGATGGCATGGCTTACCCATGAGCAGATTGTTGAATTGCTGGCTGATTGCAAACGTCAGGACCCAATTCTGGCACTGGTAGTTAAGATATGCTTAAGCACAGGCGCACGCTGGCGTGAAGCCGTAAATCTTACCCGCTCACAGGTGACCAAATACCGAATTACCTTTGTCAGAACGAAGGGGAAGAAAAACAGAAGCATCCCTATCAGTAAAGAGCTTTACGAAGAGATCATGGCGCTTGATGGGTTCAATTTCTTCACAGACTGCTATTTTCAATTTTTATCCGTGATGGAAAAAACGTCTATCGTGCTCCCTCGCGGTCAACTCACACACGTTCTGCGCCATACGTTTGCGGCGCACTTCATGATGTCGGGTGGAAACATTCTGGCCTTACAAAAAATTCTCGGACACCACGATATAAAAATGACTATGCGTTACGCACATCTGGCACCGGATCATCTGGAAACGGCGCTCCGTTTCAATCCTCTGGCAACGCTGCCAAGTGGCGACAAAGTGGCGGCAGCGGTTGGCATTACCCCGTAATAACCACCACTGACCACCAACCTAACTTATTGTTTTTAATCTAACTTATTGTTTTAATTAACCCGTTTACATAAATGGGTTTTTTGTTGCCTGAAATTTATCTACTACTACCCTGCAACCCTCTCAACCATCCTCAAAATCTCCTCACGCGATAGCGGCTTACGGTCGGTAACAAAATGCAGCGTCATTCCCTCAATAAACGCATCAAGCGCGCGGGCAGTTCCGGGATCAAACCATTGTTCGAGCGTTTGCTGACTACGCTGCATCCAGTTTTGCATTACCGTTTTTAATAGCGGTTTTCGACTAGCCAGCGCGTAGAGCTGATACATCAGCTCCATGTTATCCGGCGTTGCAACCTGCGAGCTGTAGATCATCTCGGTGATAGCCTGGCATGCGCCTGTTGCATCACTGACGTCGCTAAAAAATGCCTGATATTGCCGGGACATGATCTCGGTAAAACTGCTGAACGCCTCCAGCAGCAACTCATCAATTCCTGAAAAATAGTAGGTCATCGATCCCAACGGCACCCCGGCAAGGGTAGCAATTTTGCGGTGCGTAACAGCATGTATTCCGTAAAGTTTCACCGCCTCCAGCGTGGCCTGGATGATTTTTTCTCGCCGTTGCGGATCGTTAGCGCGACGCATGTCATTTCCTCTCTCTGTAATTGTGTACAAATGTACACAACCTTGCTAAGGTTGTCTCCCCTCTTCCTTTTTGACGTGATCTATGACCGTAAATTCTTCACGTAATGTATTGAAACGCCGAACCTGGGCGTTGTTTATGTTCTTCTTTTTGCCGGGCCTGTTAATGGCGTCCTGGGCAACCCGTACGCCTGCTATCCGCGATATTCTTTCTGTCTCGATCGCTGAAATGGGGGGTGTCCTCTTTGGCCTGTCGATCGGTTCGATGAGCGGTATTCTCTGCTCAGCGTGGTTAGTGAAACGCTTTGGGACGCGTAAGGTCATCCAGGTCACAATGTCCTGCGCATTGATTGGGATGATGATATTAAGCCTGGCGCTCTGGTTGACATCGCCCGTGCTCTTTGCCGTTGGTCTCGGCGTCTTTGGGGCAAGTTTTGGTTCTGCGGAAGTGGCGATAAACGTTGAAGGTGCCGCCGTTGAGCAAGAAATGAATAAGACGGTTTTGCCGATGATGCACGGTTTTTATAGCCTGGGCACGCTGGCAGGCGCTGGGGTCGGGATGGCTCTGACGGCCTTTGGCGTTCCGGCAACGGTGCACATTTTATTGGCGGCGCTGGTAGGCATCGCGCCTATTTATATCGCCATTCAGGCAATCCCTGACGGTACGGGCAAAAATGCTGCCGATGGCACGCAGCATGGCGAAAAAGGCGTCCCTTTTTATCGCGATATCCAGTTGCTGTTGATTGGTGTTGTAGTGCTGGCGATGGCCTTTGCCGAAGGTTCTGCCAACGACTGGTTACCCTTATTAATGGTTGATGGTCACGGTTTTAGCCCCACTTCTGGCTCGCTGATTTATGCCGGTTTTACCCTGGGGATGACCGTTGGACGCTTCACCGGCGGTTGGTTCATCGACCGTTACAGTCGCGTTGCCGTAGTTCGGGCCAGTGCGCTAATGGGCGCGTTGGGTATTGGGCTAATTATTTTTATCGATAGCGCCTGGGTCGCAGGAGTGTCTGTTGTACTTTGGGGACTGGGTGCCTCGCTGGGCTTCCCGCTGACCATTTCAGCCGCCAGCGATACCGGCCCCGATGCGCCGACCCGCGTCAGCGTGGTAGCAACGACCGGTTATCTCGCTTTTCTCGTCGGGCCGCCGCTGCTGGGCTATCTCGGCGAACATTATGGATTACGTAGTGCAATGCTGGTTGTACTGGCGCTGGTTATTCTCGCGGCAATTGTCGCGAAAGCTGTCGCCAAACCCGATACCAAAACGCAGACGGCGATGGAGAATAGTTGATGAGCATTAAATTAATTGCGGTAGACATGGATGGTACTTTCTTAAGCGATCAAAAAACCTATAACCGTGAGCGGTTTATGGCTCAGTATCAGCAGATGAAAGCACAAGGCATTCGCTTTGTGGTCGCCAGCGGGAATCAATATTATCAGTTGATCTCTTTTTTCCCTGAAATTGCTAATGAAATTGCCTTTGTGGCAGAAAACGGCGGTTGGGTAGTAAGCGAAGGCAAAGATGTTTTTAATGGCGAGCTGTCGAAGGATGCGTTTGCTACTGTCGTGGAACATTTGCTGACGCGCCCGGAAGTGGAAATTATTGCCTGCGGAAAAAATAGCGCCTATACCCTCAAAAAATATGACGAAGCCATGAAAACGGTAGCGGAAATGTATTATCACCGTCTGGAATACGTCGATAACTTTGACAATTTAGAAGATATCTTCTTTAAGTTTGGCCTGAATCTTTCCGATGAACTGATTCCACAAGTGCAAAAAGCATTACATGAAGCCATCGGCGATATTATGGTGCCGGTCCACACCGGCAACGGCAGCATCGATCTGATTATCCCCGGCGTACATAAAGCCAATGGCCTTCGCCAACTCCAGAAATTATGGGGAATAGACGACAGCGAAGTGGTGGTCTTTGGCGATGGCGGTAACGATATTGAGATGCTACGTCAGGCAGGCTTTAGTTTTGCAATGGAAAATGCCGGCAACGCGGTCGTCGCAGCGGCAAAATACCGAGCTGGCTCCAATAATCGTGAAGGCGTACTGGATGTGATTGATAAAGTTCTTAAACACGAAGCGCCATTTAACCAATAAAAACGGCAGCACGCCCGGCAACACAATGCCTGAATGAAGGCTGCATAATTCGCGGAAATTAACCCGCTGCATTATTTCAGGTGAAATGATTATGAAAAATTGTCTACTGTTGGGCGCGCTTTTGATGGGCTTTACTGGAGTGGCGATGGCGCAAAGTGTCACCGTCGATGTGCCGAGTGGATACAAAGTGGTTGTGGTTCCTGATTCAGTCAGCGTGCCACAAGCGGTCAGCGTCGCGACCGTGCCGCAAACCGTCTATGTGGCTCCTGCGCCAGCTCCGGCTTACCGCCCGCATCCGTACGTTCGCCATCTTGCCAGCGTAGGTGAAGGGATGGTTATCGAACACCAGATTGACGACCATCACCATTAATTCGAAAATGCCTGATCGCACAAAGCAATCAGGCATTTTTTTACCCTTCGTGCGAACTTCCCATCTGTTTATCTTTTAAAAAGATAAACATCAGCAGCAGCCACAAAATTCCGTTGGCAAGGTTGAAGAGATTAAACAGGCCGTTGCCCCCGTTCAGCCAGGCATGTTTGCTGATTTCAATACCGACGGTAAAGATCAGCATTTGTAACATTCCCATCGCCGCAGAAACCGTACCTTTACTCATATCGCTGGCAAACAGGGTTAATCGCACCAGCCCCGCATTCGCCAGGCCAATACCGAAAGCATAAATACTTAACCCGGCAGTCATCCATAAATACGCGTGCGATGAGATAACCGTTGCCGCAGTAGCGACCAACAGACCAATCATAATCGGCCAGCCGCCCATAATAATCAGCGAACGTACGGTGCGGCGCGAGGTCAGACGCGCTAACAGCAAGTTACCCGCAATTAACGCCCCAAAAATAGGCACTTGCAGCAAGCCATATTCATAGCTGCTCAACTGTTCGCCGGTAATGATGATAATCGGCGACTGGGCGATCCACGCCAGCAACGGCAGGCTAACGAATCCCAGAGCCAGCGCCCCCGCCACAAAGCGACCATTCTTCAGCACCAGCTTATAGTCACGACCGAGCTCTTTCAGCGACAATTTCTCGCCTATACGCGTGGCGGTTTCTGGCATGGCACGTTGCAGGCCGAAAAAGGCGATCGCGGCCAATGCAGCAAACAAGACAAACATCCCTTCCCAGGGCAGCACATGGATCCACGCCGCGCCCACCAGCGGACCGAGTAGCGGAGCAATCAGCGCCACGTTCGCCATCAGCGCGGTGATCTTGATACAAACCGCCTCTTCGAAGGACTCCTGAATTGCGGCGTATCCCACAGCGCCAATGAAACAGAGGCTTATGCCCTGCAAGAAGCGCAACAGGGTGAATTGTTCAATGTTTTGCGCCAGTAATATTGCCAGACAGGTGACGATAAACCACAC
Source organism: Escherichia sp. MOD1-EC7003 (assembly GCF_002965065.1). GTDB lineage: Bacteria > Pseudomonadota > Gammaproteobacteria > Enterobacterales > Enterobacteriaceae > Escherichia. The sequence continues at coordinate 21,085 of NZ_PTRE01000033.1, read as the reverse complement.
CACGCCCGCCAGCATCACCGGACGGCGACCAATACGATCCGACAGCGGCCCCAGTAGCCATTGTAAAAACATCCCGCCCGCCAGATACGCGGTCATCGAAGTAGGAACCCAATCAATTCCCGCCTGATATTGTTCCACCACGGCCAACATGCCGGGTTGAATCATATCGTTGCCGATATAGGTTGAAAATTCGTAAAGCACCAGACAGAGAGGGAAAAGTAACGCCTGACGTCCAAGTCTGGCACCGGAAGCTAATCTATTTTGCATGCAATTTCTTCGCCAATAATAATCGCGCAAAGTTTAATAAAAGCGCAGCTAACGAGAAAGCAAATTTTGTAGCTAAAACTACGGTTAAGTACATTCTTACATTATTGCGAGTATAGCTACGCTTTCTTTAAGTTTTATTTAACCTATGTCCGTTACAATCCCCCATCGTAAACAGGGCCGCTTGAGGGAAATAAGACGATGCCGCTTTACCCGGTTTAACCTGCACTTTATTCTCAACGACTTGCCTGTATTGGCCCCCTTTTCATCACTTTGCGTCGGGAAGTTATGCTGGAAAATTTGAATCTCTCTCTGTTCTCTCTGATTAACGCGACGCCAGACTCTGCGCCGTGGATGATCTCGTTGGCGATTTTTATTGCTAAAGATTTGATTACCGTGGTGCCCCTGTTAGCTGCGGTACTTTGGCTGTGGGGGCTTACAGCACAACGGCAACTGGTGATAAAAACCGCTATCGCGCTGGCGCTCAGCCTGTTTGTGTCCTGGACGATGGGGCATATTTTTCCGCACGACCGGCCCTTTGTCGAGAATATCGGCTATAACTTCCTGCATCATGCGGCGGATGACTCATTTCCGAGCGATCACGGTACGGTGATTTTCACCTTTGCACTGGCATTTTTATGCTGGCATCACCTGTGGTCCGGTTCCCTTTTAATGGTGCTGGCTGTCGTCATTGCCTGGTCGCGCGTTTATCTTGGCGTGCACTGGCCGCTGGATATGCTCGGGGGATTGCTGGCAGGTATGATTGGCTGCCTTAGCGCCCAGATTATCTGGCAAGTGATGGGGCATAAACTCTATCAACGTCTGCAATCATGGTATCGCTTCTGTTTTGCATTACCAATCCGCAAAGGCTGGGTGCGTGACTGATCTCTGTTAAAAAGTGTAGTATTAAGCGGCTCGCTTCAATAACTATTCAGAGGGATTATGGAAACACGTCGCGAAGAGCGTATCGGGCAGCTGCTGCAAGAATTAAAACGCAGCGATAAGTTACGTCTTAAAGATGCCGCCGCCCTGCTTGGGGTTTCGGAGATGACGATTCGTCGCGATCTGAACAACCACAGAGCGCCCGTCGTTTTGCTCGGCGGCTATATTGTTCTGGAACCGCGTAGCGCCAGCCATTATCTGTTAAGCGATCAAAAATCCCGCCTGGTAGAAGAAAAACGCCGGGCGGCAAAACTGGCTGCGACGCTGGTAGAACCCGATCAAACCCTCTTTTTTGACTGTGGCACCACCACACCGTGGATTATTGAAGCGATTGATAATGAAATCTCTTTCACCGCCGTTTGTTATTCGCTAAATACCTTTCTGGCGCTGAAAGAGAAACCCCATTGCCGCGCGTTTCTGTGTGGTGGTGAATTTCACGCCAGCAACGCCATTTTCAAACCCATCGATTTTCAGCAAACACTGAATAATTTTTGCCCGGATATCGCTTTTTATTCTGCGGCGGGCGTGCATGTCAGTAAGGGCGCGACCTGTTTTAATCTTGAAGAGTTGCCGATAAAACACTGGGCGATGTCGATGGCGCAAAAGCATGTGCTGGTTGTCGACCACAGTAAATTTGGCAAGGTGCGTCCGGCACGCATGGGTGACCTGAAACGCTTTGATATTGTGGTGAGCGATTGTTGCCCGGAAGACGAGTATGTGAAGTACGCGCAGACGCAGCGTATTAAGCTGATGTATTAATGGCGTATAACCGGATGACGTTTCCACGCCATCCGGTTATCACAAGATTAAGAGAACCAGCTGCCAAACCACTGATGGAATTTCATCATCACGAAGTCCCATATCCGACTAAAGAATCCCCCCTCTTCCACATTTTCCATCACGATCAGCGGACGCCGTTCAATGGATTTACCGTTAAGCTGGAAATCAATGGTGCCAACAACCTGACCTTTTTTCAGCGGTGCGGTGAGCTGTGGTTCCGTTAACGTATAACTCGCTTTCAGGTTTTTCAGCTGCCCACGCGGTATGGTCACTGATCCCCCTTCGCCTGCCCCGAGATTCACTTCGCTCTTATCACCAAACCAGACGCGCTGAGTCACAAAGGTGGCATCAGGTTTAATTGGCGTCACGGTTTCAAAGAAGCGGAAACCCCAGGTCAATAATTTCTCAGACTCATTAAAACGGATACGGTCAGTTTTCGCCCCCAGCACTACGGAGATCAAACGCATATCGCCCTGGGTAGCTGAAGCAACCAGATTGTATCCCGCGCCTGCCGTGGTTCCTGTCTTCATGCCATCAACATTCAGATTGCTGCTCCACAGCAGACGGTTACGGTTAGGCTGACGAATTTTGTTGAAGGTGAACTCTTTCTCTTTATGAATGGCGTACTCTTCCGGCACATCGTGGATCAATGCTTTACCCAGCAATGCCATATCGCGCGCGGTACTGAATTGCCCCGGCGCATCCAGACCATGCACCGTCTGGAAGGTAGTGTTGGTCAGCCCCAGTTTTTTGGCATAACCATTCATCAAACCAATAAATGACTCCTGGCTCCCGGCAACGTAATCAGCCAGCGCAATACAGGCGTCATTACCGGACTGGATAATCACACCTTTGTTCAAATCTGCCACCGAAACCTGATCGCCCGGTTTGAGGAACATTACCGATGAACCACGCAGTGCCGGGTTACCCGTCGCCCAGGCATCTTTACCGACCGTCACCATATCGGTAAGTTTAATCTTATCGGCCTTAAGCGCCTGCCCAACCACATAGCTGGTCATGATTTTGGTCAGGCTCGCGGGGTCCAGTTTCTCATCCGCATTGCCTTCTGCCAGCACTTTACCGCTGGCGTAATCCATTAAAATCCATGCACGCGCGTCCACGCTCGGCGCGTCAACGGTTTGTTCCGCCGCAAATGCTGTTGGGGCAAAAAGGAATAAAAATGCAGAACCCGCTGCAAGACCACGAAGGAGAGAGGAGTATTGCGTCATAAATGCCACCCGAGTATCCATTCAAAAAAATACGTTATATCGCCGTATGATAAGTTCGGTGATTAATAACGCACACACAAACTTAAAGAAACTGTAAGTTGGTAAAGTTTTTAAAGTTTATGCAATATCCTGCCGCTCCGCTGCTTCTGGCGTCATTTTTTTGCCAGCTGTTGCTTAAAAGTTAACTTTACTTCACCATCAACGTCCTGTTCAGCCTGTGGCTGCCTGTCGGAAAAGGGGTGAGTATGATTACGCTGTGGGGCCGGAATAATTCAACCAACGTAAAAAAAGTATTGCTGACGCTCGAAGAACTGGAACTACCTTATGAGCAAATTCTCGCGGGCCGTGAGTTTGGGGTAAACCACGATGCTGATTTTCTGGCGATGAATCCTAACGGGCTGGTGCCGTTGTTGCGTGACGACGAAAGTGATCTCATTCTTTGGGAATCAAACGCCATTGTCCGCTACCTGGTGGCACAGTACGGGCAAAAACGTCTGTGGATCGACTCACCGGCACGTCGTGCGGAAGCGGAAAAATGGATGGATTGGGCAAACCAGACGCTCAGTAATGCCCATCGCGGGATCCTGATGGGAATAGTCAGAACACCACCGGAAGAGCGCGATCAGGCCGTCATTGATGCCAGTTGCAAAGAGTGCGACGCACTGTTTGCTCTGCTTGATGCGGAACTGGCAAACGTAAAATGGTTCTCTGGCGACGAGTTTGGTGTGGGCGATATCGCTATCGCACCGTTCATCTACAATTTGTTTAACGTTGACCTGACCTGGACACCGCGTCCAAATCTGCAACGCTGGTATCAGCAACTCACCGAACGCCCCGCAGTGCGCAAAGTGGTGATGATCCCCGTTAGCTAATTGCGTGGACTAACCAAATTCATTTTTACAAAAACTTAAACATGAAGGGGGAGACGCCTTCTCCCCCTTTGTTTTCAGGCCTTCTCAAGCATGGCGTGCTTCTGCAGGCTCTGGATACTCAGCGTTAAGCTCATCAGACAATTTTCAAGCTTATCGGCGTTGACGGTAATAACTGTCGGGCAATCATGATGCCCACTCATCAAGCATACTGCGGCTGTCGTTAATGCTTCTTCAGCATGATGAAGAGCACTCCACTCTTCCTGATCCAGATGAAGATTCAACCGCAGCGATTTATCGTGCAGTTCGCGATTCAGTTTAAAAACGTTATCTCGTAGATGATTGCTTTCGCTGACGGACATGTATCCTTTTGCCTTCCTCAGTTGCACGTATGCGGCGAGGTCAACGCGTGCGTCGATCAACCGGTTCAGCAGATCGATTCGCTGTCTGTCAACGAACATTCTTCGATCCTCCTCTTTGCAGCCTTGTTGCAATTAAATAGTATGGCTATTATTTGAGCAAAATGCTGTCTGGAATCAATTTTTCACACTGAATTAACAAAATTTACATTTCTTTCGCCTCTGCCAGCGAATGAGATTGCGATACAAATTTTATCCAGAACTCTGTAGAATCCCTGCCCTGACCTTTCCTGTAACTGAATATTTTTTAAGCTATGAGCAAAGTAACTCCCCAGCCGAAAATCGGCTTTGTTTCCCTTGGCTGTCCGAAAAACCTTGTCGATTCAGAGCGTATTCTCACCGAACTACGCACTGAAGGTTATGACGTGGTACCGAGCTATGACGATGCGGACATGGTGATCGTCAACACCTGCGGCTTTATTGACAGCGCGGTACAAGAATCACTGGAAGCCATTGGTGAAGCGTTGAATGAAAACGGCAAGGTGATTGTGACAGGCTGTCTGGGGGCGAAAGAAGATCAGATCCGCGAAGTCCACCCGAAAGTGCTGGAAATCACCGGACCTCATAGCTATGAGCAGGTTCTGGAGCACGTTCATCACTACGTGCCAAAACCGAAACACAACCCATTCCTGAGCCTGGTGCCAGAACAAGGTGTGAAACTGACGCCGCGTCATTATGCCTATCTGAAAATTTCTGAAGGCTGTAATCACCGCTGCACCTTCTGCATTATTCCATCTATGCGCGGCGACCTGGTAAGCCGCCCGATTGGCGAAGTGTTAAGTGAAGCAAAACGTCTGGTTGATGCGGGCGTTAAAGAGATTCTGGTGATCTCGCAGGATACGTCTGCCTATGGCGTCGATGTTAAACATCGTACTGGCTTCCACAACGGTGAGCCGGTAAAAACCAGCATGGTCAGCCTGTGCGAACAGTTATCGAAACTGGGGATCTGGACACGTCTGCACTACGTTTACCCTTATCCGCATGTGGACGACGTCATCCCACTGATGGCAGAAGGCAAAATCCTGCCGTATCTGGACATTCCGTTGCAGCACGCCAGCCCGCGCATTCTCAAACTGATGAAGCGCCCAGGTTCTGTAGATCGCCAACTGGCGCGCATCAAACAGTGGCGCGAAATCTGCCCGGAACTGACCCTGCGCTCAACCTTTATTGTCGGCTTCCCTGGCGAAACGGAAGAAGATTTCCAGATGTTGCTCGACTTCCTGAAGGAAGCGCGCCTAGATCGCGTTGGCTGCTTTAAATACAGCCCGGTTGAAGGTGCAGATGCCAATGCTCTGCCAGATCAAGTGCCGGAAGAAGTGAAAGAAGAACGCTGGAATCGCTTCATGCAGCTGCAACAGCAGATTTCTGCCGAACGTCTGCAAGAGAAAGTGGGCCGTGAAATTCTGGTAATTATCGACGAAGTGGACGAAGAAGGCGCGATTGGTCGCAGCATGGCTGATGCACCGGAAATCGATGGCGCGGTTTATCTCAATGGTGAAACCAACGTTAAGCCGGGTGATATCCTGCGAGTGAAAGTCGAGCACGCTGATGAGTATGATTTGTGGGGTAGCCGGGTTTAACTAATCTACGCCGCCTGCCGGATGCGGGCGGTATTCCCACTAATAGAAATAAAAAATGAACGAAAATTACCGTCGTCGTAAACAAAATCAAGAAATTGCGGCATTCGAATATTGCCGAACACTGAATAAAGACAGTTTATATCGCCATTTAGGCGATAAAAACCCCAAAATTCGTTCCGCTTCTCCGTCTCATTTGCCATCGGTTGTTTGCGCGATGATACGCTGTTGCCGCCACTCATCACGTTACTTCACGATCCTGATGATGATGTTCGCGACTGGGCAGCATTTGCTATTAATCAGCAAGGCTATGATTCTGCGGAAATTCGCGCCATTCTGACAACCATGCTAAATGATCATCATGAAGGCGTACGTACAGAGGCAGAAATTTGGTTTGAAGAACACGAGTAACAGCCCCCTCTTCAAAGTATTACTGCCAGCTAATCGGCACCCTGCCATTTTCTTACTTTTATACAGCCGTTCAAAGGTTCGCAAATAGCGAACTTGTGAGGTCGAACAACATTCTCCCATGACTATCCTTTAATTTTCGGATCCAGCGCATCGCGCAAACCGTCGCCCAATAAATTGAACGCCAGTACGGTCAGAAAAATAGCCAGGGCCGGAAAAACAGCGACATGCGGCGCGATAACCATATCCGCTCGTGCCTCATTGAGCATCACTCCCCACTCTGGTGTCGGCGGCTGCGCACCGAGGCCGAGAAATGACAGGCTGGCGGCAGAGATAATCGAGGTCCCAATGCGCATGGTGAAAAACACGACGATAGAAGAGACGGTCCCAGGCAGGATATGACGCAACAAAATGGTCATATCGCTGGCACCAATACTGCGTGCTGACTCAATAAAGGTTTGCTGTTTCAACACCAGCGTGTTGCCACGCACCAGTCGGGCAAACGCGGGGATGGAAAAAATGGCGACTGCGATAATCACGTTAGCAATGCCGCTTCCCAACACCGCAACAACAGCGATAGCCAGCAAAATACCCGGGAAGGCAAACAGCACATCGCAAATGCGCATGATCAGACGATCCCACCAGCCTTCATAATATCCCGCCAGCAAGCCCAGCAACGTCCCGATCGCCGCACCGATAAACACGGCAAACACGCCCGCCGCCAGCGAGATTTGCGCCCCAATCAGGACACGGCTGAAAATGTCGCGCCCCAGTGAATCGACGCCAAACCAGTGCTGCAACGAAGGTCCGTTATTCAGATTGTCATAATCGAAATAATTTTCGGCGTCATAGGGGGCGATCCAACGTGCAAAAATGGCCACCACAATCAATAAAATAACGAACAATGCGGCGGTCATCGCCATATGCTGACGGCGAAATCGTCGCCAGAATTCATGCCACGGTGTACGTACCTGGTCAGGTTTGACCCGTGGCATGGCGTTTAACACCGCCTGGCGTCGCCAGTTAAATAGTCGCATCCTTACTTGTACCTGATAGCCGGGTTAATGGTGGCGTAAAGCACATCCACCACTAAGTTGAGAAGAATAAATTCCAGCGAGAAAAGCAAAATTTCTGCCTGAATCACCGGGTAATCACGCATTTCTACGGAGTCAACGAGTAAGCGTCCAAGTCCGGGCCAGTTGAAAACTTTCTCCACCACAATGGAACCACCGAGCAAAAAGCCAAACTGTAAGCCCATCATGGTCACAACCGGAATCATCGCATTGCGTAGCCCGTGTTTGAGGACAACCCAGGTTTCGCTCACCCCTTTCGCCCTCGCAGTACGCATATAATCTTCGCTTAAGACGTCGACAAACGACGCGCGGGTAAAGCGCGCCATCACGGCTGCCACTGCCGCGCCAAGCGTCAGGGAGGGTAAAATGTAGTGCTGCCAACTGTCTGCACCTACGGTAGGTAGCCAGCCCAGTTCAACGGAGAACACCTGAATCAAAAGCATCCCCAGAGCAAATGCCGGAAACGAGATCCCCGACACTGCGATGGTCATGCTCAATCGATCTGGCCAGCGGTTACGCCAGACGGCGGCGATAATTCCCGCCGCCATACCAAATATCACCGCCCAGACCATACTGGTTATGGTCAACCACAGCGTTGGCATAAAGCGGCTGGCAATCTCATCGGCAACCGGACGACGCGACACCATCGACAGGCCAAAATCCCCCTGCACAGCATTGCTGATATAGTGCCAGAACTGGTGATACATCGGCTGATCCAGCCCCAGCTGCTGACGCACCAGTTCTATAACCTGCGCATCAGCTTCGGGCCCGGCAATCAATCGCGCCGGATCGCCAGGCAACATGTGGACAAATAAAAACACCAGTACCGAGACGATAAACAGCGTCGGAATCAACCCCAGTAAGCGTTTGATAACGTAATTAAGCATTCCACTCCCTGCGTTGCTTATTGCAAATCCGCATCTTCAAAGCTAAAGCCGGTGTCTGGCATGATCCAAAAACCCGTCAGATTTTTACTGTGCGCCGACACCAGTTTTTCTACCACCAGCGGGACCCACGGCGACTCTTGCCAGATGATATCCTGCGCCGCCTTATACAAGCGGGTCTTTTCCAGCGGATCATTGGTTTTCAGAGCCTGAGCCAGGAAGTCATCCACCTGTTTATTGCTGTAAAACGCAGTATTAAACAGCGTCGGCGGCCAGTTCTGCGACGCAAACAGCGGCGATAATGCCCAGTCAGCTTCGCCGGTCGAAGCCGACCAGCCTGTGTAGAACATCCGCACGCTGCTCTCTTTTTGCCCTTTACTTTCGACTTCTGCCGCCCGCTGCCCGGCATCCATCGCGATCACCTGGGCTTTAATTCCCACCTGCGCTAACTGCTGCTGGGTAAATTGCAGCACTTTCTGCGCGGTGCTGTGGTTATGTGACGACCACAGCGTGGTACTGAAACCGTTGGGATATCCCGCCTCTTTCAGTAATTCGCGCGCTTTCGCCGGATCGTAAGGCCACGGTTTATAACTTTGCGCGTAGGCGATACTCGGCGGTACTACACCCGTAGCTGGCGTTGCATACCCCGAGAAGGCCACTTTCACCAGCGCCGGGCGGTTAATAGCGTAATTCAGCGCCTCACGGACCTTCAGGTTATCGAACGGTTTTTGTGTCACATTCATACTGATATAACGCTGCATAATTGACGGACTGGCCATCAACTCGATATTTTTGTTTTTCTCCAGCAGCGCGGCCTGCTCGTAGGGAATGGGGAAAGCAAACTGCGCTTCACCGGTTTGCAGCATTGCCGCACGGGTGTTGTTATCTGCCACCGGACGCCAGGTTATGCTGTCCAGTTTGGGCAAGCCTGGCTGCCAGTAACCCGCGAATTTTTTCACCTTCACAAAATCGGTCTGATTCCAGGTATCCAGTTCATACGGTCCGGTGCCAACCGGATGAAAACCAATCTCCTTGCCATATTTTTCCAGCGCTGCCGGTGAAATCATCGCGGTCGCCGGATGGGCAAGAATATTAATAAACGCGGAGAACGGTTGTTTGAGCGTAATCTTTACTGTTGTCGGATCGATCGCTTCCGTTTTAGCAATATTCTTATACAGGTTGTAGCGTTTAAGATGATTCGCCGGATCGCTGGCCCGGTCCAGATTCGCTTTTACCGCCACTGCGTTGAAGTCAGTGCCATCCTGGAATTTAATTCCTTCACGTAATTTCACGGTGTAAGTGAGGCCGTCATCGGAAACGGTATAACTCTCTGCCAGCACGTTTTTCAGTTTCATCTCTTTATCCAGACCAAACAGCCCCTGATAAAACGATTTCGCTACGGCCTGAGATAACGTGTCATTCGCGTCATACGGATCGAGCGTGGTGAAGTTCGAGCCTACCGCCACCACCACATCTTTGGCTGCGAATGCACAAGATGCCATCAACGCTGTCGCAATGCCCAGCGCCACTAACCCACTACGGTGTACAGCTCTTGCCATTTTATTCTCCACCTGAATGTTATCTACGCATGAATGCGTATTCTGATTGTGGTCGTGCGACGTAATGCCCCGGCCCGACGCATTGCAACACGACGGCGGCAACCTCTTCGCCACGCAGATGAATATTGCTGGGAAGATCGTCCGACAGCAGTACACGCTGAGGTCGTTGCCGGGACGGTTCAGCGACCGGAACTGCCGCCAGTAATTTACGCGTATAAGGGTGCTGCGGATTTTCAAAGACCGCGCGCCGTGGACCAATTTCAACAATTTGCCCGAGATACATCACCGCCACACGATGACTAATCCGCTCAACCACGGCCATATCGTGGGAGATAAACAGATACGCAATACCGAAATCACGCTGGAGATCGAGCAACAAGTTGATAATCTGCCCGCGAATAGAAACATCCAGCGCCGAGACGGCTTCATCGGCAATGATCACTTTTGGATTCAATGCCAACGCGCGAGCAATGCAGATGCGCTGGCGCTGACCGCCGGAAAACTCATGCGGGTAACGCCACGCATGTTCAGGTAACAGGCCCACGCGCTCCAGCAACCACGCAACGCGTGCAGCAGCTTCTTTACCCTGCAATAAACCGTGAACACGCAGCGGTTCGATAATCGAATCACCGATGGTCTGACGTGGGTCCAGCGAAGCGTAAGGGTCCTGAAAAATAAACTGAATATCGCGGCGCAATGCCTGAAGTTTGCCGGGTGACAGGGTATCGATTCGCTGACCATTAAAGATAATTTCGCCGCCCTGCGATTCGACCAGGCGCAACAACGCCCGCCCGGTAGTGGATTTACCGCTGCCAGACTCGCCCACCAGCGATAGCGTTTCGCCAGGCCAGAGATCAAAACTCACTTTTTCAACGGCATGCACTTCCCGCGTTACGCGATTCAACAAACCGCTGCGCAAAGGGAAACGGGTGACCAGATTACGCACCCGTAAAACAGGTTCGCCATCCACCACCGTTTTCTGCTCAATGGGCGGTTCCTGTTTCGCCGGATGTTCAAGCGATATCACCGAGAAACGTCGGGGATAATCTCCCCCTTTCATCGCACCAAGTTGCGGAACAGCAGCTAACAGCGCACGGGTGTAAGAATGCTGCGGTGCATGAAAAATCTGTTCGACGCTACCCGTTTCCACCGCCTCGCCCTGATACATCACCAGTACCCGATCGGCTATCTCTGCCACCACGCCCATATCGTGAGTGATAAAGATAACGCCCATCGACATCTCTTTTTGCAATACTTTGATTAATTGCAGGATCTGCGCCTGAATGGTGACATCCAGCGCGGTGGTTGGCTCATCGGCAATCAGCACCGCCGGGCGGCATGACAGCGCCATCGCAATCATCACTCGCTGGCGCATCCCGCCAGAAAGTTGATGCGGATAACGCGAAAGTATGGTTTGTGCCTCCGGAATGCGCACCTGATCCAGCATCCGCTTCGCTTCGACCATCGCTTCTTCACGACTGGCGTTTTGATGCAGACGAATTGATTCGGCAATCTGTTCACCCACAGTAAATACCGGGTTCAACGATGTCATCGGCTCCTGAAATATCATCGCCATATCCGCACCGCGCACATGGCGCATTTGTGCAGCGCTCTGCTCGCTAAGTTCAATCACTTCGCGACTGCGTCGCCGCAACAGCATTTGATCGCACTGCACTAAACCGCTCGCCTGTTCCAGCAGGCGCATCAATGCCAGCGCAGTCACTGACTTACCGGAGCCGGATTCGCCTACAATTGCCAGCGTCTCACCGCGTCGCAGGCTAAAAGAGAGATTGCGGACCGCAGTTATTTTCTGCTGGTCCTGCATGAAGGCAATATTCAAATTTGCAACCGCCAGCACATCGCCGGCATCAAGTTCATCACTGTGTGGCAACGGTGTCCCCTTTTTCACGGTAGATACCGGTGGTTGGCGTATCACCTGCGTAGCCCCAGGCGCGATACATTCCTTCGGTGTTAAACGGTAGCGCAACGTTACCTTCATGGTCGATAGCGATTAACCCTCCGCTACCGCCAAGCGCAGGGAGTTTTTCCATTACCACCCGCTCGCAGGCTTCTGCGAGACTTAAACCGCCGTAATCCATTAACGCGGCGATGTCATACGCCGCCAGCGCACGGATGAAGACTTCACCCGTGCCGGTACAAGAAACTGCCACACTGGCGTTATTGGCGTAGCATCCGGCACCAACTAAGGGACTGTCGCCAACTCGTCCGGGTAATTTATTGGTCATTCCACCCGTGGACGTGGCTGCCGCCAGATTGCCGTCTAAATCCAACGCCACGGCCCCCACGGTGCCCATTTTCTGTTTTTCATCCAGCGGCGCACCGCTATGGTCGAGAACCGTTGCCCCTTCCTCGCGCGCCACCAGTAGCTGTTCATAACGCAAAGGTGTGGAGAAAATCTCCGGCGAGACGCGCTCCATGCCATGAGCAAACGCAAAATTTTCTGCCCCTTCGCCAATCATCATCACATGCGGGCTTTGCTCCATCACCAGCCGGGCGGCAAGAACCGGATTACGCAGATGACTAACGCCCGCCACCGCCCCGGCTTTCAGGGTGTTACCATCCATCACACAGGCGTCCAGTTCATGGGTTTCATCTCGCGTAAAGACAGCGCCAATTCCGGCGTTAAACAGTGGACATTCCTCCAGCCGACGCACCGCTTCCGTCACTACATCCAGCGCACTTTCACCCGCTTCCAGCATTTTCTGCCCGTTTTCAACAATGGCAGACAACGCCTCGATATAGCGTAATTCTTGTTGCAGACTCATCTGCGCACGGCTAATTGCACCTGCGCCGCCATGAATTGCAATGACTGCTTTGCCCATAGTATTCGTCCATTAAGGGTGGCTCGCCACTTTTGCTATAAATATCAGAATTTTTATGAATTACTCATTCAATTTTTGAATATAGAAAGATGGATATGGCATGTAAAGGCAGGTGCCAGCGCTACGTCCGAGGTAGCATACAGTCTGTAGCGTTTTTCTGACATAATAGGCAAATTCGATTTTGCCTCCGCAGGAGTGTTTTCATGGAATTTACCACCGGATTGATGTCGCTCGACACCGCGCTTAATGAGATGCTTTCTCGCGTTACCCCACTGACCGCCCAGGAAACACTGCCACTGATTCAGTGCTTTGGTCGTATTCTGGCAAGCGATGTGGTTTCGCCGCTGGATGTCCCGGGGTTTGATAACTCCGCAATGGACGGCTACGCGGTACGTTTAGCCGATATTACCTCCGGGAAACCTCTGCCCGTTGCCGGTAAATCCTTTGCCGGTCAGCCATACCATGGTGAATGGCCTGTGAGTACCTGCATTCGTATTATGACCGGTGCGCCAGTGCCGGAAGGCTGCGAAGCGGTAGTCATGCAGGAACAGACAGAACAAACGGACAATGGCGTGCGTTTTACTGTTGAAGTGCGTAGCGGGCAAAATATTCGCCGTCGCGGTGAAGATATCTCTGCGGGTGCGGTTGTTTTCCCGGCGGGGACTCGCCTGACTACCGCTGAGCTGCCGGTGATTGCTTCGCTGGGGATTGCCGAAATTCCGGTGATTCGTAAAGTGCGAGTGGCGCTATTTTCCACCGGTGATGAACTCCAGTTACCCGGTCAGCCGCTAGGCGACGGTCAAATCTATGATACTAACCGTCTCGCCGTACACCTGATGTTAGAACAGCTGGGTTGCGAGGTAATTAACTTAGGGATTATCCGCGACGATCCACATGCCCTGCGCACCGCATTTATTGAAGCCGACAGCCAGGTGGATGTGGTGATCAGTTCCGGCGGTGTATCGGTTGGTGAAGCGGATTACACCAAAACCATTCTCGAAGAACTGGGAGAAATCGCCTTCTGGAAGCTGGCGATTAAACCGGGTAAACCGTTCGCGTTCGGTAAACTCAGCAATAGCTGGTTCTGCGGCCTGCCGGGTAATCCGGTTTCAGCGACGCTGACATTCTATCAACTGGTACAGCCTTTGCTGGCAAAATTAAGTGGCAACACCGCCAGCGGCCTGCCCGCACGTCAGCGCGTACGCACGGCATCCCGTCTGAAGAAATCACCAGGTCGACTTGATTTCCAGCGCGGCGTGCTGCAACGCAACGCGGACGGCGAACTGGAAGTTACCACCACCGGGCATCAGGGTTCACATATTTTTAGCTCCTTTAGCCTCGGCAACTGCTTTATCGTGCTGGAACGCGATCGCGGCAATGTAGAAGCGGGCGAATGGGTGGAAGTAGAACCGTTTAACGCGTTGTTTGGAGGCCTGTAATGGCAGAACTCAGCGATCAGGAGATGATGCGCTACAACCGGCAAATCATCCTGCGTGGCTTTGATTTTGAGGGTCAGGAGGCGCTGAAAGATTCTCGTGTACTGGTCGTTGGCCTCGGTGGACTCGGTTGCGCAGCCTCGCAGTATCTGGCAAGCGCCGGTGTCGGCAACCTGACGCTGCTCGACTTCGACACGGTTTCACGCTCAAATTTACCGCGTCAAACACTACACAGCGATGCCACGGTCGGGCAACCGAAGGTTGAATCTGCACGTGACGCCCTGGCGCGAATCAATCCACATATCGCGATTACACCGGTCAATGCACTGCTTGATGACGCGGAGCTTGCAGCGTTGATTGCTGAACATGATCTGGTGCTCGACTGTACGGATAACGTTGCGGTACGTAATCAACTGAACGCTGGCTGTTTTGCCGCGAAGGTGCCGCTGGTTTCCGGCGCGGCAATTCGCATGGAAGGCCAGATCACCGTCTTTACCTGGCAGGACGGCGAACCGTGCTATCGCTGCCTAAGCCGTTTGTTTGGCGAGAACGCGCTAACCTGTGTGGAAGCAGGCGTGATGGCGCCGTTGGTTGGGGTGATTGGTTCATTGCAGGCCATGGAAGCAATTAAACTGCTGGCAGGTTATGGGAAACCTGCCAGCGGAAAAATCGTGATGTACGATGCGATGACCTGTCAGTTCCGTGAAATGAAACTGATGCGTAATCCGGGGTGTGAGGTGTGTGGGCAGTAACTGCCACCTCCAGGCCAGATAAGACGCGGCACTCCGCCACGTCATCAGCAATTTATGAGGATGCATAACGTCCGGTTAAATCGACGTTCTGCCAAACGCTCCCTGCCAGTCCTGCTCAAACTTCGCCACAGCGGCATCAACCGCCGGATAGCTAATCATCTGTTGTGCCACATCCAGTGGCAGAGTAATTGATTCACATCCTGCCAGTAAGCAGTCCAGCGCCTGACGCGGGGTTTTGAAACTCGCTGCCAGCACTTTCGCCCGCGGCGCATGCATTTTCAATAACTGGTGTAAGTCGGTCACAGTCTGAATACCGCTACCGCCCTGAGCATCAATACGATTAACGTAAGGCGCAACATATTCCGCACCTGCCAGCGCCGACAGCAGCCCTTGTGCCGCGCCATATACCGCGGTTCCCAGCGTCGGAATCCCTTCCGCTTTTAACATCTTAATAGCTGCCAGCCCCTCGGTGGTCACCGGAACTTTCACCACGATATCCGCAATAATAGAACGCAATTTACGTGCGTCATTCACCATCCCTTCAGCAGTGGTAGCCATTACCTGGGCAAACAGACGCCCCTGACCGCCCATCGCTTCATGAAGTTGCGGAAGCACAACCTCCAGCGGTTTTTTACCTGCGGCGATAATGCTTGGGTTAGTGGTCACACCCGCCAGCGGAAAAATACGTGACAGCGCCTTCACCGCAACAACGTCTGAAGTATCCAGATACAGTTCCATAACCATCCTCAAAATGTACTTTTTGTCTGAATGTAGACTATCACGGGAAAACTCTCTGAACAGTTGACACGCATCAATCCAGCTTTCATTCGAAAGCCGTTTAATATTTGAACGAAGCAGAGAGGCAACTATGATTTTCAATATTCAACGCTACTCAACCCACGACGGCCCTGGCATCCGTACGGTCGTTTTTCTTAAAGGTTGCTCGCTAGGCTGCCGCTGGTGTCAGAACCCGGAAAGCCGCGCCCACACGCGGGATCTGCTGTATGACGCACGTCTGTGCCTGGAAGGCTGCGAGCTGTGTGCTCAGGCCGTGCCGGAAGTGATTGAGCGCGCCCTGAATGGCTTGCTTATCCATCGGGAAAAATTAACCCCGGAGCATCTGACGGCGTTAACCGACTGCTGCCCGACACAGGCGTTAACCGTGTGTGGGGAAGTGAAAAGCGTTAAGGAGATCATGGCGACCGTTCTGCGCGATAAACCGTTTTACGATCGCAGCGGCGGCGGCTTAACGCTTTCTGGCGGTGAACCCTTTATGCAGCCGGAAATGGCGATGGCACTACTGCAAGCCAGCCACGAGGCCAACATTCATACTGCGGTAGAAACCTGTCTGCATGTGCCGTGGAAATATATCGCCCCTTCTCTGCCCTATATCGATCTGTTTCTTGCCGATTTAAAACACGTTGCCGACGCGCCGTTTAAACAGTGGACTGACGGTAGCGCCGCCAGAGTGCTGGATAACCTGAAAAAACTCACTGCGGCGGGAAAAAAAATCATCATCCGCGTGCCGTTGATTCAGGGTTTTAATGCCGATGAAACCGCTGTGAAAGCCATTACCGATTTTGCCGCCGACGAGCTGCGCGTTAACGAAATTCATTTCCTGCCCTACCACACGCTGGGCATCAACAAATATCACTTACTTAATCTGCCCTATGACGCCCCGGAAAAACCGCTTGATGCGCCAGAACTGCTCGACTTTGCCCAGCAGTATGCCTGCCAGAAAGGGTTAACCGTGACCTTACGAGGATAACAACCATGACCACATTGAATCTGGACACGCTCAGCGACCGTATTAAAGCGCACAAAAATGCGCTGGTACATATTGTAAAACCGCCGGTCTGTACCGAGCGCGCGCAGCACTATACCGAGATGTATCAACAACATCTCGATAAGCCGATCCCGGTACGTCGCGCGCTGGCGCTGGCACATCACCTGGCGAATCGCACCATCTGGATCAAGCACGATGAGTTGATCATCGGCAACCAGGCAAGCGAAGTTCGTGCCGCGCCGATCTTCCCGGAATATACCGTCTCCTGGATCGAAAAAGAGATTGATGATCTGGCTGATCGTCCGGGTGCTGGTTTTGCGGTGAGCGAAGAGAACAAACGCGTTCTGCATGAAGTGTGCCCGTGGTGGCGCGGTCAGACCGTACAGGATCGCTGCTATGGCATGTTTACCGATGAGCAAAAAGGCCTGCTGGCAACCGGCATCATTAAAGCGGAAGGTAATATGACCTCCGGCGATGCGCACCTGGCGGTCAATTTCCCGCTGCTGCTGGAAAAAGGGCTTGATGGTCTGCGCGAGAAAGTAGCAGAGCGTCGCTCGCGTATCAACCTGACGGTGCTGGAAGATTTACACGGTGAGCAATTCCTGAAAGCGATTGATATCGTACTGGTGGCAGTCAGTAAACACATTGAACGTTTCGCTGCACTGGCGCGTGAAATGGCAGCCACTGAAACCCGCGACAGCCGTCGCGATGAACTGCTGGCGATAGCAGAGAACTGCGACCTTATCGCCCACCAGCCGCCGCAGACTTTCTGGCAAGCGCTGCAACTGTGCTACTTCATCCAGTTGATTTTGCAGATTGAATCTAACGGTCATTCGGTGTCGTTTGGTCGTATGGACCAGTATCTCTATCCGTACTATCGCCGCGACGTTGAACTGAACCAGACGCTGGATCGCGAACACGCCGTCGAGATGCTACATAGCTGCTGGCTGAAACTGCTGGAAGTGAACAAGATCCGCTCAGGCTCACACTCAAAAGCCTCTGCGGGAAGTCCGCTGTATCAGAACGTTACCATTGGAGGGCAAAATCTGGTTGATGGTCAGCCGATGGATGCGGTGAATCCACTCTCTTACGCAATCCTCGAATCCTGCGGTCGCCTGCGTTCGACTCAGCCTAACCTCAGCGTGCGCTACCATGCGGGAATGAGTAACGATTTCCTCGACGCCTGTGTGCAAGTGATCCGCTGCGGCTTCGGGATGCCGGCCTTCAACAACGACGAAATCGTCATCCCGGAATTTATTAAACTCGGTATTGAACCGCAGGACGCATACGACTACGCAGCGATTGGCTGTATCGAAACCGCCGTCGGCGGTAAATGGGGCTATCGCTGCACCGGCATGAGCTTTATCAACTTCGCCCGCGTGATGCTGGCGGCGCTGGAAGGCGGTCGTGATGCCACCAGCGGCAAAGTGTTCCTGCCACAAGAAAAAGCGTTGTCAGCGGGTAACTTCAACAACTTCGATGAAGTTATGGACGCGTGGGATACGCAAATTCGTTACTACACGCGTAAATCAATCGAAATCGAATATGTCGTCGACACCATGCTGGAAGAGAACGTGCACGATATTCTCTGCTCGGCGCTGGTGGATGACTGTATTGAGCGAGCGAAAAGTATCAAGCAAGGCGGCGCGAAATATGACTGGGTATCAGGCCTGCAGGTCGGTATTGCCAACCTCGGCAACAGCCTGGCGGCAGTGAAGAAACTGGTGTTTGAACAGGGCGCGATTGGTCAGCAACAGCTGGC
Organism: Escherichia sp. MOD1-EC7003; assembly: GCF_002965065.1. Classification (GTDB taxonomy): domain Bacteria; phylum Pseudomonadota; class Gammaproteobacteria; order Enterobacterales; family Enterobacteriaceae; genus Escherichia. The sequence continues at coordinate 2,502 of NZ_PTRE01000033.1, read as the reverse complement.
TGCCGCACTGGCAGATGACTTCGACGGCCTGACTCATGAGCAACTACGTCAACGGCTGATTAACGGCGCACCGAAGTACGGCAACGACGATGATAGCGTCGATACGCTGCTGGCTCGCGCTTATCAGACCTATATCGACGAACTGAAGCAGTACCATAACCCGCGCTACGGTCGTGGTCCGATTGGCGGCAACTATTACGCGGGTACGTCGTCTATCTCCGCTAACGTACCGTTTGGTGCGCAAACTATGGCAACGCCGGACGGACGTAAAGCGCATACCCCGCTGGCAGAAGGCGCAAGCCCGGCCTCCGGTACTGACCATCTCGGCCCAACGGCAGTCATTGGTTCGGTGGGTAAACTACCTACAGCAGCGATTCTCGGCGGCGTGTTGCTCAACCAGAAACTGAATCCGGCGACGCTGGAGAACGAATCTGACAAACAGAAACTGATGATCCTGCTACGCACCTTCTTCGAGGTACATAAAGGCTGGCATATTCAGTACAACATCGTTTCCCGCGAAACGCTACTGGAAGCGAAAAAACATCCGGATCAATATCGCGATCTGGTAGTGCGCGTTGCGGGTTATTCTGCCTTCTTCACCGCACTCTCTCCAGACGCACAGGACGATATCATCGCCCGTACCGAACACATGCTGTAATCCTCTCAGCCCGGCGGCGGCGTCGCCGGGCCAAATCATTCACATCATCACTTTCATTCGAAATATAATTTGTGCTCTGCGTCACATTGTTATTACACTGTGACGGTTTCATTTTCGAGCCTGGAGCACACCTATGAGCGTTAAAGTTATCGTCACAGACATGGACGGTACTTTTCTGAGCGACGCCAAAACGTACAACAAACCACGTTTTATGGCGCAATATCAGGAACTGAAAAAGCGCGGCATTGAGTTCGTTGTCGCCAGCGGTAATCAGTATTACCAGCTTATTTCGTTCTTTCCTGAGCTAAAAGATGAGATCTCTTTTGTCGCGGAAAACGGCGCACTGGTTTACGAGCATGGCAAGCAACTGTTCCACGGCGAACTGACCCGACATGAGTCGCGGATTGTTATTGGCGAGTTGCTGAAAGATAAGCAGCTCAATTTTGTCGCCTGCGGTTTGCAAAGCGCGTATGTCAGCGAAAATGCGCCGGAAGCCTTCGTTACCCTGATGGCAAAACACTACCATCGCCTGAAACCCGTAAAAGATTATCAGGAAATTGATGATGTACTGTTCAAGTTTTCGCTCAACCTGCCGGATGAACAAATCCCGTTAGTGATCGACAAACTGCACGTAGCGCTCGACGGCATTATGAAACCCGTCACCAGTGGTTTTGGCTTTATCGACCTGATTATTCCCGGTCTGCATAAAGCAAACGGTATTTCGCGGTTACTGAAACGCTGGGATCTGTCGCCGCAAAATGTAGTAGCGATTGGCGACAGCGGTAACGACGCAGAGATGCTTAAAATGGCGCGTTATTCCTTTGCGATGGGCAATGCTGCGGAAAACATTAAACAAATCACCCGTTATGCTACCAATGATAATAATCATGAAGGCGCGCTGAATGTGATTCAGGCGGTACTGGATAACACATCCCCTTTTAACAACTGACCTCTCTACCGGAGCCATGCGCTCCGGTTTTCCCTTCTTTTTACATCCTGTACATCACATCAAATAATTAAACTTATATTAACTTATTTACAACATGCATTGTCATATGCAAGCCTACACCATTCCGAATGAAGATTAATGCACGTCGTGCCCATTCCTGAAGCCATAGCGTACGTGCTGTTATGCCCGCTGCTTGATGATGTGCCAGAGGATGAACTGTGCGGCGTAACGCCCGGAAGAGTGTTGCCGGTATCAGAGCAATGGCATCCACTGTTAATTGAGGCGTTAACCAGCATTCCACAGCTGGAAGCCGGAGACTCGGTCTGGTGGCACTGCAACGTCATCCATTCCGTTACCCCCGTTGAAAATCAACAGGGGCAACGTGATGTACATCCCTGCGGCACCGATGTGCGAGAAAAATCTTGCCTACACGCACAAGGTGAAGGCCGCACTGGAAAAAGGTGCATCGCCGGGCGACTTCCCACGCGAGGACTATGAAACAAACTGGGAAGGACGCTTTACGCTTGCCGACCTCAACATTCACGGTAAGCGAGCGCTGGGAATCGACAGTTGAGTGTCGTACAGCCCTTCCCGTTCCACAGCGGTGTTCCCTTTTCCTGGGCGAACTCGCCGCACCGACTCCCGCACCACCAATCGTCCGTGCAGCAGCAGCGAGCCCACCGGAGCATCCGGGCGAATCAGCCGCTGTTGCAACATTTGCACCGCTTCATTGCCTAGCTCATCACGTGGCACATGCACAGCCGTCAGGGGAACATCCTCGATTGCCGCAAGGTTAAAGCCGTCGATACTCATCACCGAGACATCCTGTGGTACGCGCAAACCACGACGATGCAGCGCATTTACCGTTCCCGCCGCCATAAAATCCCCACCGACC
>NZ_PTRE01000322.1 GCF_002965065.1 Escherichia sp. MOD1-EC7003 | reverse complement strand
TTTTTTCAGCGGAAATTTTTCCTCAAAGGCTTTATTAAGCCGCCCCTGATTTCCTTTTACAGCGAATAAATAATCACCTCCCTGCTTTTGTATCTTCTCTGCAATATCTTTCTGGCAACCCATTGCATCAGTTGTGATGATTTTTCCTTTAATATCCAACATGTTAAGAAGTTCAGGAATAGCTGTAATCTCATTGGATTTCTCATCTGTCTTGATCTGCCCGAGGACCAGACTGTGCATTGTCGAGAACGCACTAA
>NZ_PTRE01000321.1 GCF_002965065.1 Escherichia sp. MOD1-EC7003 | reverse complement strand
CACAAGCTTATGCTTATTACATGCAAAACGTCCCGTTTTGCATCTTTGTGCCTACGGCACACGGCGATCTTTCCCTGATTTATAAACCAGTTCAACGGGATGTGTTATCATATTGACTCCGGAATAAAATATGCCCCATTGCATACCTCCAGGGCTGTGAAATATATTTTTACGTCAACAGTACATTCAGATTAAAGATTCCTCATCGCTTCACATTTTCAGCCAGAATAGTTTTATATAATAATCTTGGCAACGCCTTTGATCTATTATTATTTTGCGAAGTTATTTAGAATTATTTTTTGAAATAATTTCACTGTAAAATTTTATATGAGAATCGTTTATAGGGAAAAAACCATCACTTAGTTCATAAGTCCTGTGTAACCAAAAACTA
>NZ_PTRE01000032.1 GCF_002965065.1 Escherichia sp. MOD1-EC7003 | reverse complement strand
AGAGTCAGAGAACAGATATCGTTCTTACTGTAAAACCGTGGCCAGAATTACTTGACCACTACACGCAGCCGCGTCTTATCAGGCCTACTGTTGGTGACCCGTAGGCCGGATAAGGCACTTGTGCCGCATCCGGAAATCAATGCCTGATGCGACGCTGCCGCGTCTTATCAGGCCTACAACAGTTGGTGACCCGCAGGCCGGATAAGGCACCCGTGCTGCATCCGGCAATCAATGCCTGATGCGACGCAGCCGCGTCTTATCAGGCCTACAACAGTTGGTGACCCGTAGGCCGGATAAGGCACTTGTGCCGCATCCGGCAATCAATGCCTGATGCGACGCAGCCGCGTCTTATCAGGCCTACAACAGTTGGTGACCCGCAGGCCGGATAAGGCACTCGTGCCGCATCCGGCAATCAATGCCTGATGCGACGCAGCCGCGTCTTATCAGGCCTACTGTTGGTGACCCGCAGGCCGGATAAGGCACTCGTGCCGCATCCGGCAATCAATGCCTGATACGACGCAGCCGCGTCTTATCAGGCCTACAACTGTTGATGACCCGTAGGCCGGATAAGGCACTTGTGCCGCATCCGGCAATCAATGCCTGATGCGACGCAGCCGCGTCTTATCAGGCCTACAACTGTGGGTGATCCGTAGGCCGGATAAGGCACTTGTGCCGCATCCGGCAGTGTTTACCCGCGCTGGCTCAAAATCGCTTTCTCATAAGCCCGTACGCTTTCCAGCCATTCGCTACCCGCTGGGGTATCGTGACGTTGGCAATACATTTCCCACACCGCCTGCCACGGCAACGATTTTTGCTCTTCCAGTAGCGCCAGCCGCGCAGTGTAATCGCCCGCCGCTTCCAGCTTGCGTAGTTCGGCTGTCGGTTCTAACAACGCACGCAGCAGGGCTTTTTTCATATTGCGTGTACCAATGACCCACGCGGCAATACGGTTGATAGAGGCATCAAAGAAATCGAGACCAATATGCACGCGGTCAAACAGATCGTGACGAACAATCTCACTGGCAATCGCCTGGGTTTCATCATCCAGCAGCACGACGTGATCGCTGTCCCAGCGCACCGGACGGCTGACGTGCAGCAGCAACTGCGGCACATACAGCATGGCGGCAGAAATCTTGTCGGAAATCACTTCAGTTGGATGGAAATGTCCGGCGTCCAGGCACAGCGCGGTCTGGCGGCTGGTGGCATACCCCATGTAAAACTCATTGGAGCCAACGGTGTAACTCTCCGCGCCAATACCAAACAATTTGCTCTCTACGGCGTCGATATGGTGCGCCGGGTTCAGCTTCTCGCTGATCACTTCATCCAGTGCATCCAGTAAGCGCTGGCGCGGTGCGAGGCGGTCAACGGTGATATCTTTCATGCCATCCGGGATCCAGATGTTCATCACAGACGGTGTGCCGAGTTGCTCACCAAACCAGGCCGAAACGCGACGGCTGGCTTTGCAATGATCAATCCAGAACTGGCGAATGCTGTCGTTGGCATGGGAAAGCGTAAAGCCATCGGCGCTTAGCGGATGCGAAAAACAGGAGGGGTTAAAATCCAGACCGAGCTGATTGGCTTTCGCCCATTCAACCCAGTTTTTGAAGTGCTCTGGTTTGATCTGGTCGCGTGAGACTGGCGTGTCTGATTCCAGATAAATAGCATGTAAATTCAGCCGTTTCGGCCCCGGAATCAGCCGCATAGCCTGTTCCAGATCGGCACGCAGCTCGCGGGCATTACGCGCTTTGCCCGCATAATTACCTGTGGCCTGAATCCCGCCAGTCAGCGAACCTTCCGGGTTTTCAAAACCGGAAACATCATCGCCTTGCCAGCAGTGCATTGAAACGGGTAAACGATCAAGTTGGCGCAGCGCCTCCTCGACATCAATCCCCACCGCCGCGAAACGCTGTTTCGCCAGCTCCCAGGCCTGTTCCAGTTGAGTGGTCATGCGCAAAGCTCCTTTGTCTGTCGTGTAGAGTGAATCCGCGCCACATAGTGGGCAATTTCACTGTCAGGATTAGGGGTAAAGATGGTCAGATTCGCGGTGGTGCTGACGACCTGACGGAAATCATCCACGTTGTTGAGTTCATCCAGCGTCATTAACTGGACGCCGATATTGCCGAGCGTCGAGGCTTCAACAGGCCCTGCAATCACCCGAATACCGCAGGCGTCGGCACACAGTTGGTTGAGCAACGCGTTCTGGCAGCCGCCGCCGACAATATGCAGTTGCGAGAAATCTTCACCGCGCAGCTGCGCCAGCTCATGCAACACATCGGCATACAGCAGCGCCAGACTGTCAAAAATACAACGTGCCAGTTCGGCATCGCTTTCTGGGGTCGGCTGGGCCGTTTCCTCGCACGCAGCCTGAATTTCGCTGCACATTGCGTCAGGATTAATAAATCGTTCGTCATTGGGATTGATGATGAAACGGCAGGCCGGAAGTGCTTGTGTTGCGGCGATAAGCGCCGGGAGATCGTTGATTTTCCGCTCCTGTAGCACACGCTGAAGCAGCCATAATCCCATAATATTTTTCAGCACCCGATAGCGACCTTCTGCCCCGCCTTCATTGGTGATATTGGCTACCAGCGCCGCGTCATTGGTAAATGGCGTCTGGCTTTCGAAGCCCATCAATGACCAGGTGCCAGAAGAGAGATAAGCGGCGCGTGAACCGTTTAACGGCGAGGCGATAACCGCACTGGCGGTATCATGGCTGGCAACGGCGACCACCGGAATCTCATTACCCTGCGGGCAAATCCATTGCCCAATGACATTACCCGGATGCGTCGGGCGACCAAACCAGGCTTTGTTGGCACCGCTCCACGCCAACAGGCACTCATCCCAATCATCGCTATTAATATTGACCAGTTGCGTGGTGGTGGCGTTGGTATATTCCCAGTTCATCTTGCCGGTCAGGCGATAACTAAAGTAATCCGGCATCAGCAGAGCGTGAGCAATGTGTGGAATAAGTTCAGGTTGTTGACCTGTCAGCGCACGTAACTGATAAAGCGTATTGAAGGGCAGAAACTGGATGCCGCTACGTTGATAAATATCGTGTTTACCAATTTGCTGTTGTGCCAGCGCCATCAGACCATTGGTGCGGCTATCGCGATAAGCAACAGGCAGACCCACGCGCTGGCCCTGTTGGTCCAGCAACACATAGTCCACGCCCCAGGTATCAATACCGATGCTATCGATACGAATCCCTTCCTCGCATACCTTGTTCAGTCCAAAACGAATAGCACTCTCCAGGTTATCCACATCCCAGGTGACATAACCGTTTTGGTTATGCAACCCATTGTTAAAACGATGGATTTCCCTCAGTGTCAGGCTGCGGCATTCACGCTCGTAACGCGCCAGCATTACGCGTCCACTGGATGCGCCGAGATCGACGGCGACACAATTGCGAAAGGTCATAATGTGATCCTGCTGAATTTCATTACGACCAGTCTAAAAAGCGCCTGAATTCGCCACCTTCTCGTTACTGACAGGAAAATGGACCATTGGCAACCAGGGAAAGATGAACGTGATGATGTTCACAATTTGCTGAATTGTGATGATGTGATGCTCACCGCATTTCCTGAAAATTCACGCTGTATCTTGAAAAATCGACATTTTTTACGTGGTTTACCGTCGAAAGTTTAAGGTAAGAATCTGACCTCGTGATTACTATTCCGCCATGTTGACGACATCAGGAGGCCGTTATGACCGTATTACATAGCGTGGATTTTTTTCCGTCTGGTAACGCGTCCGTGGTGATTGAACCCCGGCTTCCGCAGGTGGATTTCCCTGAACATCATCATGATTTTCATGAGATTGTGATTGTCGAACATGGCACGGGTATTCATGTGTTTAATGGACAGCCCTATACCATCACCGGCGGGACGGTCTGTTTCGTACGCGATCATGATAGGCATCTGTATGAACATACCGATAACCTGTGTCTGACCAATGTGCTCTATCGCTCGCCGGATCGATTTCAGTTTCTCGCCGGGCTGAATCAGTTGCTGCCACAAGAGCAAGGCGGGCAGTATCCGTCTCACTGGCGCGTTAACCAAAGCGTATTGCAGCAGGTGCGACAGCTGGTTGCACAGTTGGAACAGCAGGACGGGGAAAATGATTTACCCTCGACTGCCAGTCGCGAGATCTTGTTTATGCAATTACTGCTCTTGCTGCGTAAAAGCAGTTTGCAGGAGAGCCTGGAAAGCAGCGCATCACGCCTCAATTTGCTTCTGGCCTGGCTGGAGGACCATTTTGCCGATGAGGTGAATTGGGATGCCGTGGCGAATCAATTTTCTCTTTCGCTGCGTACGCTGCATCGCCAGCTTAAGCAGCAAACGGGACTGACGCCTCAGCGATACCTGAACCGCCTGCGACTGATGAAGGCCCGTCATCTGCTACGCCACAGTGAGGCCAGCGTAACTGACATCGCCTATCACTGCGGATTCAACGACAGTAACCACTTTTCGACGCTTTTTCGCCGAGAGTTTAACTGGTCACCGCGTGATATTCGCCAGGGACGGGATGGCTTTCTGCAATAACGCGAATCTTCTCAACGTATTTGTACGCCATATTGCGAATAATCAACTTCGTTCTCTGGCCGAGGTAGCCACGGTGGCACATCAGTTAAAACTGCGCAAAGATGATTTTTTTGCCAGCGACCAGCAGGCAGTCGCTGTGGCTGACCGTTATCCGCAAGATGTCTTTGCCGAACATACACATGATTTTTGTGAGCTGGTGATTGTCTGGCGCGGTAATGGTTTGCATGTACTCAACGATCGCCCTTATCGCATTACCCGTGGCGATCTCTTTTACATTCATGCTGACGATAAACACTCCTACGCTTCCGTTAACGATCTGGTTTTGCAGAATATTATTTATTGCCCGGAGCGGCTGACGCTGAATCTTGACTGGCAGGGGGCGATTCCGGGATTTAGCGCCAGCGCAGGGCAACCACACTGGCGCTTAGGTAGCGTGGGGATGGCGCAGGCGCGGCAGGTTATCGGTCAGCTTGAGCATGAAAGTAGTCAGCATGTGCCGTTTGCTAACGAAATGGCAGAGTTGCTGTTCGGGCAGTTGGTGATGTTGCTGAATCGCCATCGTTACACCAGCGACTCGCAGCCGCCGACATCCAGCGAAACGTTGCTGGATAAGTTAATTACCCGGCTGGCGGCCAGCCTGAAAAGTCCCTTTGCGCTGGATAAATTTTGTGATGAGGCATCGTGCAGTGAGCGCGTTTTGCGTCAGCAATTTCGCCAGCAGACTGGAATGACCATCAATCAATATCTGCGGCAGGTCAGAGTGTGTCATGCGCAATATCTTCTCCAGCATAGCCGCCTGTTAATCAGTGATATTTCGACCGAATGTGGCTTTGAAGATAGTAACTATTTTTCGGTGGTGTTTACCCGGGAAACCGGGATGACGCCCAGCCAGTGGCGTCATCTCAATTCGCAGAAAGATTAATTCGCCATTCCCATGCCGACGATATTAGCGGCGACAATAATCACCACACAACCGAGGCTCAACACAGCCACCGGACGACGACCCGCATTGTTCCACTCTTTTAATACCAGGCCGACGATGCCACCGCACAGTACGTAGAAACTCATATGCAGCATCCAACTGATGTAGTCATATTGTGCCGGAATGCGCGCGTGTCCCCAGGCATAGAAAAAGAATTGCAGATACCACATCAACCCGCCCAGCGCCGATAGCAATATGTTTTGAATGATCAGCGGTTTTGCCAGCGAAAAGTCAGCCTTTAACGATAAATCTTTCACTTTTGCCAGACGAATAAAGCAGAAGCCGAGGTTAATGATCGCGCCACCACCCATGATGACAACATAGCTTGGCAGAGCGACATACAGCGGATCAACTCCTAGCGCGGCAGCGGCTTCATGCATCGGTTTTGCGGCGTTCATCGCAAAAGACATCCCGGCAGAGAAAATGCCACACATCACCGCCAGCACCAGCCCTTTTTTCAGATTGAACTCTTCGGCTTTAATGCCCATTTTGCGCTCTTTCAACTGCCCGGCGCGAGTCACAATCCCTACGCCAATCAGCGCTACCAGTACGCCGAGCAACGTCATGCGCCCGCCTTCGGTATTAATCAGCACATCGAAATTACCGTTGATAATCGGTGTCATCAGCGTACCGACAATCAACGTAATGCCAATGGCGATGCCAATTCCCATCGACATACCGAGATAACGCATGGTCAGGCCGTAGTTGATATTTCCAATCCCCCACATAGCGCCGAACAGAAAAACAGGCAGCAGCGTAGCGAGACTAAACGAGCTGTAATAAGCCCAGAAATCAGGTAGCAGCATGGCGCTGATGACCCACGGCAGGATAATCCACGAAACAATCCCACCGACTGACCACATGGTTTCCCATGACCATTTTTTAACTTTCTTGAACGGCGCGTAAAAACAGGCTGCACTGGCCGCGCCGATCAAATGCCAAAATATCCCCATCGTAATCGCGTTACTCATCTTCTTATCCTCATCATTTTTCGTCGCGTCACATCTCCGACGAGATGAGTGTAAAAATCGTGCTGTCGATTAACCTTTCGCCTGTTGCCGCCGCTGTCGATTTACTGGCAATCACGGCATTAAGTGGGTGATTTGCTTCACATCTCGGGCATTTCCCTGCAAAACCATACCCTTACGAAAAGTACGGCATTGATAATCATTTTCAATATCATTTAATTAACTATAATGAACCAACTGCTTACGCGGCATTAACAATCGGCCGCCCGACAATACTGGAGATGAATATGAGTTATACCCTGCCATCCCTGCCGTATGCTTACGATGCCCTGGAACCGCACTTCGATAAGCAGACCATGGAAATCCACCACACCAAACACCATCAGGCCTACGTCAACAACGCCAACGCGGCGCTGGAAAGCCTGCCAGAATTTGCCAACCTGCCGGTTGAAGAGCTGATCACTAAACTGGACCAGTTGCCAGCAGACAAGAAAACCGTACTGCGCAACAACGCTGGTGGTCACGCTAACCACAGCCTGTTCTGGAAAGGTCTGAAAAAAGGCACCACTCTACAGGGTGACCTGAAAGCGGCTATCGAACGTGATTTCGGTTCCGTAGATAACTTCAAAGCAGAATTTGAAAAAGCGGCAGCTTCCCGCTTTGGTTCCGGCTGGGCATGGCTGGTGCAAAAAGGCGATAAACTGGCGGTGGTTTCTACTGCTAACCAGGACTCCCCGATGATGGGCGAAGCGATTTCTGGCGCTTCCGGCTTCCCGATTCTGGGCCTGGATGTGTGGGAACATGCTTACTACCTGAAATTCCAGAATCGCCGCCCGGACTACATCAAAGAGTTCTGGAACGTGGTGAACTGGGACGAAGCTGCGGCGCGTTTCGCGGCGAAAAAATAAGGTTGCATAAACGCCTGTGAGAAGCGAGTCTGATGGCTCGCTTTTTTGTATCTGCGAAGGCGAAAACAGATGCATTACCCCGTTGATGTGTATACAGGCAAAGTTCAGGATTATCTGGAAAGTCGCCCCAGCGCTATTGCAAAAGTTCAGGTTGATGGCGAGCTGATGCTGACGGAACTGGGCCTGGAAAGCGATGAACAGGCAGAGAAAAAGATTCACGGCGGGCCGGATAGAGCGCTGTGTCATTATCCTCGCGAGCATTATCTCTACTGGGCGCGAGAGTTTCCTGAACAGGCAGAATTGTTTGTTGCGCCAGCCTTTGGCGAGAATATCTCCACTGACGGTCTCACTGAGCAAAATGTTTATATTGGCGATATCTTCCGCTGGGGAGAGGCGCTGATTCAGGTCACGCAGCCGCGCTCGCCATGCTTCAAACTCAATGACCATTTTGGCATCAGTGATATGGCGCAACTGATGCAGCATTGCGGAAAAGTTGGTTGGTTGTACAGCGTAATTGCGCCAGGGCGGGTATCTGCGGATGCGCCGCTGGAGTTGGTTTCCCGTGTCAGCGATGTGACCGTGCAGGAGGCTGCCGCTATCGCATGGCATATGCCGTTTGATGACGAGCAGTATCACCGTTTACTCTGCGCTGCCGGATTATCGAAAAGTTGGACGCGGACGATGCAAAAGCGCCGACTGAGCGGCAAGATTGAAGATTTTTCACGACGGTTGTGGGGAAAATAACCTCCGCAGAGTAGGCCTGATAAGACGCTATCAGCGTCGCATCAGGCTTCCTGCTTAAATGCCGGATGCGGCGTAACGCCTTATCCGGCCTACAAAATCAATAAATTCAACAGGTGTTGTAGGCCTGATAAGCGTAGCGCATCAGGCATTTTTTACCCGAAGGTTGACGTTATGACCGCTTATACAGCGGCAACCAAATCACCAGACGTAAACCGCCCAGCGGGCTGTCTTCTGCCTTCACCCATCCCCGATGCTGCTGGATGGCGGTTTCAACAATCGCCAGCCCCAGACCTGTACCGCCAGATTCACGATCGCGCGCTTCATCGGTACGATAAAACGGACGGAAAATCTGTTCGCGATCTTCCGGGCTAACGCCAGGACCATCGTCGTCCACCGTAATGGTGATACCGTCTTTATCTACCGCAAAGCCCACTTCAATCTTCGTATGGGAATAACGCAGAGCATTACGAACAATGTTTTCCAGCGCACTTTCCAGGGCATTCGGGTTACCGTACAGCGGCCATGGCCCAGGCGGGAAGTTAACCGTCAACGACTTGCCCATTTGCTCGGCTTCGAACGCCGCGTTATCCAGCACTTCACTCCACAACTGGTTGGCTTTGATGGTCTCGCTAACCAGCGCGTTTTTCTGCTGATTACGTGACATCACCAACAGATCGTTGATCATGCTGTCCAGACGTTGCGCTTCGGTTTCAATACGTTCCAGCTCCTTGCTTTCACCACTACGACGGCGCAGTAACGCCGTACCCAGTTGCAGACGCGTCAGCGGTGTGCGCAGCTCGTGAGAGATATCAGAAAGCAGGCGCTGCTGGGTGGTCATCATGCGCTCCAGCGCGGTGACCATCTGGTTAAAACTGGCACCGGCGGCAAGAAATTCCTGTGGCCCCGCTTCCAGTTCCGGGTGCTGGCGTAAATTCCCCTGGGCAACTTCATCGGCAGCGTTTTTCAGCTTACGCGCCGGTTTTGCCAGACTCCAGGCCAACCACAACAGCAGCGGCGTACTGACCAACATGGTGACAATCAGCAGCAATAGCGGACGGTCAAACAGTAAGTTAATGAAATCGGATTGAGAACTGCTGGCCGGACGAATCAGATAAAGTTGGTAATTATCTTCGCCATCACGCACGGAGAACGGACCGACCAGTTCCACGCGGCCATACTTTTTCTTCTGCGGATGATCGGCGTTATCGGCCTGGCCAATAAAATTGCGAATGATCTGCATTTCGCTGCGTTCCGCGCCGATCACGCGGCCTTCGGTGGTCACCAGTAACAAACGTTGGCCGGGCGGTGCCCACTTATCAATCGCCCGGAACAGACGCCGCCACCACATTAAATCATTGGGTGGATCGTTCGCCAGTTCTGCTTCGACATGCTGCTCAATCATCAGTCCTTGACGCTGTTCGCTATCCAGAAGCTCGGTCATCTGGCGTGAATCGAGCTTGGGTAACATCAAAACTAACATCAACACCAGCGCCAGCGTCAGCCAGAAGATGGCGAAGATGCGAGCGGTTAAACTGCCTATCATGAAGCGGAAACCATCAGATAGCCGCGACCACGTAAGGTTTTAAACCACGGATGCCCGTCTTTGCGATCCGGCAGCTTACGACGCAGGTTGGAAATATGCATATCGATAGCGCGGTCGAAAGGCGTCAGGCGTTTGTCCAGCACTTCCTGGCTTAAATGCTCACGAGAAACCACCTGACCCAAATGCTGTGCCAGCAAATAGAGCAGGGTAAATTCAGTGCCGGTTAACTCCAGGGTTTGCCCGTCGAAGCTGGCTTCCTGACGGCCTGGATTCAGCACTAAGGCATCAACTTCCAGAGTCGGTGAACTGTTGTCGTTGCTTTGCTGTTGCTCGCTCCAGTGCGAACGGCGCAGGATCGCGCGAATACGTGCCACCAGCTCACGATCATTAAACGGTTTCGGGAGATAGTCATCTGCGCCCAGCTCAAGGCCGAGAACGCGATCAAGTTCACTGCCGCGCGCCGTCAACATAATGACAGGCGTCTGGTGTGTCTGGCGAAGGGCTTTTAATGTGTCGATACCATTTTTCTTCGGCATCATTACATCAAGCAAAAGTAAATCAATGCTGTCGTCCAGAAGGTCAAGCGCCTGTTCCCCATCATGGGCAACAATCACGTTGAAGCCTTCCATATCGAGCAGCTCCTTTAACAGGGAAGTCAGCTCTCGGTCATCATCAACTAACAGGATTTTATTCATTGTTTAAATACCTCCGAGGCAGAAATTACGTCATCAGACGTCGCTAATCCATGACTTTACGTTGTTTTACACCCCCTGACGCATGTTTGCAGCCTGAATCGTAAACTCTCTATCGTTGAATCGCGACAGAAAGATTTTGGGAGCAAATGATGCGCATAGTTACCGCTGCCGTCATGGCCTCAACGCTGGCAGTCAGTTCATTAAGCCACGCTGCTGAAGTCGGTTCAGGCGATAACTGGCATCCGGGTGAAGAACTTACGCAGCGCAGTACGCAGAGCCATATGTTCGACGGCATAAGTTTAACCGAACATCAGCGTCAGCAGATGCGAGATCTTATGCAACAGGCCCGGCACGAACAGCCGCCAGTTAATGTTAGCGAACTGGAGACAATGCATCGCCTTGTCACCGCAGAAAATTTTGATGAAAACGCTGTGCGCGCACAGGCAGAAAAAATGGCGAATGAGCAAATTGCTCGTCAGGTTGAGATGGCAAAAGTCCGCAACCAAATGTATCGCCTGTTAACGCCGGAGCAGCAAGCGGTTTTAAACGAGAAACATCAACAACGAATGGAGCAGTTGCGTGACGTGACGCAATGGCAAAAAAGTTCATCGTTGAAGCTATTGAGTAGTAGCAACTCACGTTCCCAGTAGTAAACCCTGTTTTCCTTGCCATAGACACCATCCCTGTCTTCCCCCACATGATGTGGGGGTTTTTTTTATCAATTACTTACATGCAGTCAAAAGTAAAAACAGGTACTTATCGAAAGCTGTAAGGGTTTGGAGCGGTTTCAAAATTTCTTGAGTGTGGACACTATGTGGACACTCAGAGGGGGAAATTTATAACGTCACTCCGCCTTTTAGTGGATTCAGAGCGACGGCATTTTGCAGATAGTCAGGCGCAAGGTGCGCATAGGCCATCGTCTGCTGAATGCTCGCATGTCCCAGAATCTGTTGCAGTGCGATTATATTGCCCCCATTCATCATGAAATGGCTTGCGAATGTATGCCGCAGGATGTGGGTTGCCTGATTGGGTGGTATATCAGGTTTCACTCTGCGTAAAATCCCGCAAAATTTCTCATAATCAACTTTGAATAATTTGGCGCTGGCCTCCTCTTTAACTTTTTTCTCCAGTTCCTCAGAAATCGGCACGGTTCGCTTTTTACCGTTTTTGGTTTTCAGGAAGGTAACCCTGCAATTTGTAATCTGTGCTGGTTTTAGCGTGGCAACTTCCGTCCATCTTCCTCCAGTGCTCAGACATAAAAGCGCGACAAGTAAGTCATCACCAGCCAAAACATTTAACAGTTTTTCGATTTCTGCTTTTTCCAGGAACGTCATTTCAGGGTTGGCCTCCGCCAGTGGCGGCAGTCCGTGAATTGGGTGTTGCCCGGAAAATTCATCCAATTGAATTAATTTTGTGAACATGCCGGATAATCGGTACATGTCACGGTTTATCGTTGCGGCACTGATACCATCACGTAGTCGCATGGAACGATAATCCATCAAAGCCCTTTTGCTCATCCTG
Organism: Escherichia sp. MOD1-EC7003; assembly: GCF_002965065.1. GTDB lineage: Bacteria > Pseudomonadota > Gammaproteobacteria > Enterobacterales > Enterobacteriaceae > Escherichia. The sequence goes on along the minus strand of NZ_PTRE01000032.1, from coordinate 20,793 downwards.
CTCACTGGTATATCACCTATGCCGCTGATGGTTTTGAGTAGATGATTAAACTCTTTTGTTCCATGCTCGTGGTTTTGCCCGTGATATTTCCACCAGATGTCCAGCAACTCACTCAAAGTCCGGCGGTCTGCTCGCTGGCCTCCCCATTCTTTCTGACTGGCATTGGCGATCGTGTATCGCTCAAATGCTAGTGCTTCAGCTTTTCTTTCGAATTTCCTGCGGATGCGTTTTCCGTCGCGACCGCGAGGTCTAATGTCCACTTCATAGCGACCATCATCGAGCTTCTTAATTGCCATAAGAAAGCCCTCCGGCGCTGTATTCACCATCTTGGTAGCAAATGGTGAAAATGTAATCTTTATATAGAGTTAGCCAATCCTTTTCGCGGAGTGGTTGGACTCTGTTGACTCTGGCCCAATGTGCGCGAGAGCCGGTGCGATTTGTCCTGCGTCCGGCGCGGTTTTATCTGTCATAAGCCATAGAGCATATTTTTGGAATGTGGGATGCATAGTGATTTTTAGCAAAGCTGTGCCACCGGGTTCAAAGTTTCCTCCTTCATATTTTTTAAGTGTGCTTAGCGGTAACTCTATGATTTCACAGAATTTTGATTGGCTTAGCCCTTCAGCCTCACGCAAGGCCTTAATCTTTTCGCTTAATTTCATTTGACATGGTGCCTATATAGGGACTAAATTCCCTCAAAACTGGAACCTATATAGGTTCCATTGATTTGAGAATAAACCAGCGTCTAAACGGTTTTGAGTGGTTTAGAAAGGGCTGGATCCTATGAGGGTACCATATATGGACTCTGAAAATTATGTGATTCAGTATCCGCTTGATGCGGTTCATGTGGATAAATTTGCTGATTTATTAGGGAAGCCAAAGACAGCCGTCAGTGAAATGGTGAAGGCAAATAAATTACCAATTATTGAATTGCGTGATCCTTGCAAACCGAAGGCTCGTGCCGGTGAAAAATGGGTTTTCATTCCTGAGTTTAATCGCGCTGTACGTGAGGCGTTTTATAACCGACCGGTTGAACAGCGTGATGCATGGCTTTTGTGGATGGGGTTGTGATTATGAATGAGCCGCGTTGTATTGCTCAGTTATTGCGTAACGAAAGCCCCAGGGCGATTGACTTCACCATCACCCACGGTAAGGGGCGTAAGGGAATCATTATCCGCACCAAAAAACAGAGTCCGTTAAAAAAGGCTCTGACCTTTCTGAAAAGCCGGAGGGTATGGAAATGACAGTGATGACGCTCAATCTCGTTGAAAAACAGCCAGCAACTATGCGCCGGATAATTGGTAAGCATCTGGCCGTCCCTCGCTGGCAGGAGACATGCGATTATTATAATCAGATGATGGAACGCGAACGGCTAACGGTTTGCTTTCATGCGCAGTTAAAACAGCGTCACGCAACGATGCGTTTTGAAGAAATGAACGACGTCGAACGTGAACGGCTGGTTTGTGCAATTGATGAATTGCGTGGGGCATTCTCAAAACGCCGTCAGGTTGGCGCAAGTGAGTATGCATATATTAGTTTTTTAACAGTCAGTCAGCGCCGTACTTTATTTATGCATGCCGGATTGACTGAAAAAGAATTCAACCAGCCATACTGGCGAATTAATGAAGAGTCATGTTACTGGCGTGATGCTTTATTCCGTGCGTTACGTGAATTATTCAGTCTGTTTGAGTATGCGCCGACAATTCTGACGTCGGTAAAACCAGAGCAATATCTGCATTAAGTAATTAACCAGAGTTTTTAACGCACTTAATCGTGCGGGGCTTCTTTTTGCCTGGAGAAAGTCATGCATACAGTTTCTGAAAATCAGTGCGGTAAATACGCATTACTGCTGCAACAGGCCAGAACCGAAGCACAGGCCGACGCAGCGACGCGCTTTTCTTCTCATCTTGACGCCATGATTCGCCATATCACAAAGGCGGAGTTATCCCGCGTGGAGATAGTCGAGCTGCTCAGTCAGGAGTCGGAAAAATTTCACAATATCGGATTGTCTCGCGGGGAGGTGCTTTGATGTCCTGTTCTCATTCAGTTGTATTACTGAATAACGCCTTAAAAATCGCTGTTATGAAAAATGGCGATTTGTCTCTTATTCAACTTGGTCTTGATAAAGAAAAACGCGAAATAACTGAATCTGTTATCGCGATTTATCAGAACGAATTAAACCTCCTGTCTGATGTGGTCAATTTACTTGTTAAACGCGCTGTATTCCACAAGCAAATTTCCTCAGTGGATGAACTGACAAAATTAACGACAGAAATCGCCAGCTATTGCGCTGATGAATTTAAGAAACTGAACGACAAAAGGAGCTGGTAATGCCGGACAACGTGGATTTTATTCAGGAACAACAGGCTGAATTACTGGAGCGTCAGATTAACGCGGCAAGGGTAAAACATTGCGGTGCTTCTGCGCTGGTTTGCGAAGAGTGTGACGCGCCAATACCTGCTGCCCGTCGTGCGGCTTATCCGTCAGCCACGCGTTGTGTTTCCTGCCAGTCAGTCTTTGAAGCAAAAAACAAACATTACCGGAGAACGGCATGAGTATTCGTATTGAAATTGGCGAACGTTATGTCGTTACCAGTGACAGCTTTCAGTTTATTCTCCACGAGAAAAAGAGAGCGGAAAGCGGTAAAAACGCCGGTCAGGAATGGCTGGCGGTGGTTGGTTATTATCCGAAATTAAGCCAGCTCGTTTCCGGCCTGATGCATCACGATATTCTGACCGGAAGCGCAAAGTCTTTTGCTGATTTAAACGCGCAGGTTGAGCAACTCAGCAGGCGTTGTTCAGAGGCTTTTGGCTCATATGGCCGTTAAAGCCTCCGGGCGTTTTGTCCCTCCGTCAGCATTTGCTGCAGGCACCGGTAAGGCGTTTACCGGTGCTTATGCATGGAACGCGCCACGCGAGGCTGTCGGGCGCGAAAGACCCCTTACACGTGACGAGATGCGTCAGGTGCAAGGTGTTTTATCCACGATTAACCGCCTGCCTTACTTTTTGCGCTCGCTGTTTACTTCACGCTATGACTACATCCGGCGCAATAAAAGCCCGGTGCACGGGTTTTATTTCCTCACATCCACTTTTCAGCGTCGTTTATGGCCGCGCATTGAGCGTGTGAATCAGCGTCATGAAATGAACGCCGACGCGTCGTTGCTGTTTCTGGCAGAGCGCGACCAGTATGCGCGCCTGCCGGGGATGAATGACAAGGAGCTGAAAAAGTTTGCCGCCCGTATCTCATCACAGCTTTTCATGATGTATGAGGAACTCTGCGATGCCTGGGTGGATGCGCATGGCGAGAAAGAATCGCTGTTTACGGATGAGGCGCAGGCTCACCTCTATGGTCATGTTGCTGGCGCTGCACGTGCTTTCAATATTTCCCCGCTCTACTGGAAAAAATACCGTAAAGGACAGATGACCACGAGGCAGGCATATTCTGCCATTGCCCGTCTGTTTAACGATGAGTGGTGGACTCATCAGCTTAAAGGCCAGCGTATGCGCTGGCATGAGGCGTTACTGATTGCTGTCGGGGAGGTGAATAAAGACCGTTCTCCTTATGCCAGTAAACATGCCATTCGTGATGTGCGTGCACGCCGCCAGGCAAATCTGGAATTTCTTAAATCGTGTGACCTTGAAAACAGGGAAACCGGCGAGCGCATCGACCTTATCAGTAAGGTGATGGGCAGTATTTCTAATCCTGAAATTCGCCGGATGGAGCTGATGAACACCATTGCCGGTATTGAGCGTTACGCCGCCGCAGAGGGGGATGTGGGGATGTTTATCACGCTGACCACGCCGTCAAAGTATCACCCGACACGTCAGGTCGGAAAAGGCGAAAGTAAAACCGTCCAGCTTAATCACGGCTGGAATGATGAGGCATTTAATCCAAAGGATGCGCAGCGTTATCTCTGCCGTATCTGGAGCCTGATGCGCACGGCATTCAAGGATAATGATTTACAGGTCTACGGTTTGCGTGTCGTCGAGCCACACCACGACGGAACGCCGCACTGGCATATGATGCTTTTTTGTAATCCACGCCAGCGTAACCAGATTATCGAAATCATGCGTCGCTATGCGCTCAAAGAGGATGGTGACGAAAGAGGAGCCGCGCGAAACCGTTTTCAGGCAAAGCACCTTAACCGGGGCGGTGCTGCGGGATATATCGCGAAATACATTTCAAAAAATATCGACGGCTATGCACTGGATGGTCAGCTCGATAACGATACCGGTAAGCCGCTTAAAGATACTGCCGCGGCTGTTACCGCATGGGCGTCAACGTGGCGCATCCCGCAATTTAAAACGGTTGGCCTGCCGACAATGGGGGCTTACCGTGAACTACGCAAATTGCCTCGCGGCGTCAGTATTGCTGATGAGTTTGACGAACGCGTCGAGGCTGCTCGCGCTGCCGCAGACAGTGGTGATTTTGCGTTGTATATCAGCGCGCAGGGTGGGGCAAATGTCCCGCGCGATTGTCAGACTGTCAGGGTTGCCCGTAGCCCGTCGGATGACGTCAACGAGTACGAGGAAGAAGTCGAGAGAGTGGTCGGCATTTACGCGCCGCATCTCGGCGCGCGTCATATTCATATCACCAGAACCACGGACTGGCGCATTGTTCCGAAATTTCCGGTCGTTGAGCCTTTGACTTTAAAAAGCGGCATCGCCGCGCCTCGGAGTCCTGTCAATAACTGTGGAAAGCTCACCGGTGGTGATACTTCGTTACCGGCTCCCACGCCTTCTGAGCACGCCGCAGCAGTGCTTAATCTGGTTGATGACGGTGTTATCGAATGGAATGACCCGGAGGTCGTGAGGGCGCTCAGGGGCGCATTAAAACACGACCGGAGAACGCCAAACCGTCAGCAAAGAAACGGAAGCCCGTTAAAACCGCATGAAATTGCACCATCGGCCAGACTGACCCGGTCTGAACGATTGCAAATCACCCGTATCCGCGTTGACCTTGCTCAGAACGGTATCAGGCCGCAGCGATGGGAGCTTGAGGCGCTGGTGCGTGGCGCGACCGTAAATTATGACGGGAAAAAATTCACGTATACGGTCGCTGATGAGTGGCCGGGATTCTCAACAGTAATGGAGTGGACATGATGGCAAAAATTCACGAGGTAAAGCTGCACGCAAAATATTTCGACCTTGTGCTGGAAGGAAAGAAACGCGCAGAGTTTCGGAAAAATGACCGTAATTATGAGCGCGGGGACACGTTGATTTTGCATGAATGGGTGCAGGGTGTGTATACGGGGCGAAAGGTTGAAGCCCGGATAACAGATGTTACTGACCTGTCAGACTGGCTGGAAGATTATGTCTTGCTAAGTATTGAGCTGCTTAATTCAGGTGCATATGAGATTGTGAACTGGAAAGAACTTAGTGAGCGTGGTCTGGTATTCAGAATTAATCATGAAATTATGCATCAGCTCGGCCTTGCTGTTATGTATGAACCAGAGACGGGGATGTCTGGCGGTGCAATGGTTGCCACGGATGGAGCATGGAACTATTCAGATGAACAGATGGAGCGTGCACAGCAAAACGGGTGGCTTGGATAATGCACAGAATACCAGGCGAGATACCGCACCATAAAACTAAAAATATCAAGCTGATGGCTATTGTTCAGCGTTTACAGCGGATTATGGTCAACGAAAATCTGACGCCAGATGAGCTAGTCGGGTGTGCAGAAATAGTCCGGGATAATTACGGGCGGTTTAACCATATCGGTCAATCAAGAGTTACGCCACCACCACGCAGACTATAGAAAACGCCGTCAGTCTTGAAACTTGTTTTCAGGGCTGGCGGGGTTGAACAACGAGCATCGCGAGGCGTTAGTGGTATTGGAACCAATGAGAAAACAAAAAACTCAACGCCTCCCCTCATGTTTGATGGTATGGTCTTGTTTTTAGGTAATGAAGCTTTATTCGGGTGACGTGCCTAATATAGCTTTCTGCATGACGTTAGAATGATGATGAGATCATGTTATTAATGAATGAGAAAAAAAGACAAAAATATCTAAAGATAATGTTTGAATGTCAAAAGCGACTTGAAACACTTCATGCTTTATCATCTGGAAGGATTGATGGCATTTATTTTCAAGTGTTAATTGAAATGGAGGCGTTGCAGCTTAGGAAGCTACTAGAGCTCATTGCATTTTCATCTCTAATTTCACATGAAAAAGCATACGAGAAGGTTACAAAGAAGATTGATGGTGTATGGAAGGCGAAGAATATATTTAAAGAGTTGGAAAAGATAAACCCTAACTTTTATCCAGTACCAATATCAGGAGTAACCAAAACGGGCTGGACGAAACTAACGGGAGGTTTTTTGACGAAAAAACAGTTTATCAAGCTATATGATGAATGCTCAAAACATATTCACGTAAGGAACCCATATCGGGTTAGGGAAAACTCGCTGGGGTTTCATAAAAAAGTTCCAGAGTATTTATCAAGAATTGAAACTCTACTGTTAAAGCACATTGTTTCTCTTGCCGGGAATGAAGAACTTCTTCTTGTAGATGTGCCTCATTATGAAGACTCTGTAACAGCTATAAAAATGAGCCACCTCGTTAAAATGGGGTGAAAAATAAGCAATAAATAGTCGATTCTAGTGAACGGTCGGCTATTTTTAGCCGGATTTTTATACTGTTTCCCCTTAATTACGGTCGTTTCTATTCATGCATGTGCTATTGCATCGAATTGCATGCGTTTTCATCCCCTGTTGCTTATGAGCGTTGTCAGTGCTGGCGCATTCTCGGTATGTTCATGCAACTGCATTAAAATCGCCCCATGAAGCGGGCGGGCGAGGCGGGGAAAGCACTGCGCGCTGGCGGTGGTGCTGATTTTATTTTTTCAGCGTCTGAGCGCGTCGTGACGGCGCTTAGTCTGCCCGTTGAGGCGTTGGTGTGTCTGCGGGATTTTTTGTGCGGTGATGAGCGTGTGAGGGCGTGATGGCGGGGTGTAAAAAAGCCGCCCGCAGGCGGCGATGTTCAGCCGTTGTCAGTCTCCAGTGAGTAGTTTTTAAAGCGGATGACCTCCTGGCCGAGCCAGCCGTTTATTTCCCGAATCCTGTCCTGTAACGGGATAAGCTCATTGCGGACAAAGACCTTTGCCACTTTCTCAATATCACCCAGCGACCCGACGTTCTCCGGCTTGCCACCCATCAACTGAAAGGGGATGCGGTGCGCGTCCAGCAGGTCAGCGGCACTGGCTTTTTTGATATTAAAAAAATCGTCCTTCGTCGCCACTTCACTGAGGGGGATAATTTTAATGCCGTCGGCTTTCCCCTGTGGGGCATAGAGAAACAGATTTTTAAAGTTGTTGCGGCCTTTCGACTTAACCATGTTTTCGCGAAGCATTTCGATATCGTTGCGATCCTGCACGGCATCGGTGACGTACATGATGTATCCGGCATGTGCGCCATTTTCGTAATACTTGCGGCGGAACAGCGTGGCCGACTCATTCAGCCAGGCAGAATTAAGGGCGCTCAGATATTCCGGCAGGCCGTACAGCTCCTGATTGATATCCGGCTCCAGCAGGTGAAACACGGAGCCGGGCGTGAAGGCTGTCGGCTCGTTGAAGGACGGCACCCACCAGTAAACATCCTCTTCCACACCACGGCGGGTATATTTTGCCGGTGAGGTTTCCAGTCTGATGACTTTACCGGTAGTGCTGTAACGCTTTTCCAGAAACGCATTACCGAACACCAGAAAATCCAGCACAAAGCGGCTGAAATCCTGCTGCGAAAGCCACGGATGCGGGATAAATGTTGAGGCCAGAATATTGCGTTTGACGTAAATCGGTGAGCTGTGATGCACGGCAGCACGCAGGCTTTTTGCCAGACCGGTAAAGCTGACCGGCGGCTCATACCATCTGCCGTTACTGATGCATTCGACGTAATCCAGAATGTCACGGCGGTCGAGTACCGGCACCGGCTCGCCAAAGGTGAATGCTTCCATTTTCGGGGCGCTGGCGGTGATTGTTTTTGCCGCTGGCTGCGGTGTTTTCCCTTCTTTCTTGCTCATCAGTAAAACTCCAGAATGGTGGATGTCAGCGGGGTGCTGATACCGGCGGTGAGTGGCTCATTTAACAGGGCGTGCATGGTCGCCCAGGCGAGGTCGGCGTGGCTGGCTTCCTCGCTGCGGCTGGCCTCATAGGTGGCGCTGCGTCCGCTGCTGGTCATGGTCTTGCGGATAGCCATAAACGAGCTGGTGATGTCGGTGGCGCTGACGTCATATTCCAGACAGCCACGACGGATAACGTCTTTTGCCTTGAGCACCATTGCGGTTTTCATTTCCGGCGTGTAGCGGATATCGCGCGCGGCGGGATAGAACGAGCGCACGAGCTGGAACACGCCGACACCGAGGCCGGTGGCATCAATTCCGATGTATTCGACGTTGTATTTTTCGGTGAGTTTGCGGATGGATTCCGCCTGAGTGGCAAAGTCCATGCCTTTCCACTGGTGACGCTCAAGTATTCTGAATTTGCCACCGGCCACCACCGGCGGTGCCAGCACCACGCATCCGGCGCTGTCGCCACGGTGTGACGGGTCGTAACCAATCCATACCGGGCGGGAGCCGAACGGATTGGCGGCAAACGGCGCATAGTCTTCCCATTCTTCCAGTGTGTCGACCATGCAGCGTTGCAGCTCCTCGAACGGGAACACCGACGCCTTGTCGTCAACAAATTCACACATGAACAGGTTTTTAAAATCGTCGGCGCTGTTTTCGCGTTTAAGCTGCTCAATGTCGAACAGTGTGCAGCCACCTTTCAGGGCATCTTCAATGGTGACAATCTGCCGCCACTGGCCGTCCGCACAGAGAAGACCTCCGGCAAGGGCGTTATGACTGACGTCGATTTCCACGCGTTCGGCGGCGCTGGCGCGTCCCCGGTTGAACAGTTCACCTGACCAGAACGGGTAGGCGTCGTGCGCCAGCGTGGACGGGGTGGAGAAATAGGTCGAGCGCAGGTGACTCTGTGAGGCCATACCTGATGCCACCTTACGCAGTACCTGAAAATTCGGGATCCAGAAAATCTCGTCGACGTACAGGTCGCCGTTATGGCTCTGTGCGGTGTTGGAGTTGGTGCCGAGAAAAATCAGTTTTGCGCCGTTATTGCCCAGGACAATCGGGTCACCGGTCAGGTCAACGTCAACCAGACGGGCAAAGGCGATGATGTATTCGCGGAACACATACGCCTGCGTTTTACTGGCCGACAGAAAAATCTGGTTATGGCCGGTTTTCAGGGCGCGCAGCAGCGCCTCGCGGGAAAAATAAAACGTCGCGCCAATCTGGCGGGATTTCAGGATATCGCGGATGCGGTGCTCAAGCCCGGCGCGATACCAGTGCAACTGATAGTCGAAAGACTGCTCAAAGAAAATCTGCTCCAGCTTTTCGATGGCCTCGTCACTGAAAAAATTCTTTTTCGGTTTGCGCCGCCCGCCTTTGTTGCGGTTAGCGACGTTCGGATTAAGGTCTGCCTCGTTGCCGGTCTGGCTGTAGCGGTTTACCCGTGCCAGTCGTTCAATCTGGCGTCCCAGCAGGTCAATTTCCTTGAAGTCACCGCCGGTTTTCTGCGGTTTGATGATGAGCTGGGTCAGTCGCGCTTCCAGACTCATTTCGACACGGCTGATGGGGGCAACGCTGTCCCAGCCGTCGCGCTGTTTCCAGCTCTGCACCGTCGGGCGTTTCATCTGCAACATGGCGGCAATCTGCGGCACGGAAAACCCCTGCCAGTACAGCAGCGCCGCCTGACGACGCGGGTCGTGTAAAAGAGTGGTGTCTGTGGTGATGGTCATGAATACCTCGCCGTGATGAATACACGGCAAGGCTACTGAGTCGCGCCCTGCGATTCGCTAAGGTGCTGTTGTGTCAGTGATAAGCCATCCGGGACTGATGGCGGAGGATGCGCATCGTCGGGAAACTGATGCCGACATGTGACTCCTCTAATCACTATTCAGGACTCCTGACAATGGCAAAAAAAGTCTCAAAATTCTTTCGTATCGGCGTTGAGGGTGACACCTGTGACGGGCGTGTCATCAGTGCGCAGGATATTCAGGAAATGGCCGAAACCTTTGACCCGCGAGTCTATGGTTGCCGCATTAACCTGGAACATCTGCGCGGCATCCTGCCTGACGGTATTTTTAAGCGTTATGGCGATGTGGTCGAACTGAAGGCCGAAAAGATTGATGACGATTCGGCGCTGAAAGGCAAATGGGCGCTGTTTGCGAAAATCACCCCGACCGATGACCTTATCGCGATGAACAAGGCCGCGCAGAAGGTCTATACCTCAATGGAAATTCAGCCGAACTTTGCCAATACCGGCAAATGTTATCTGGTGGGTCTGGCCGTCACCGATGACCCGGCAAGCCTCGGCACGGAATACCTGGAATTCTGCCGCACGGCAAAACACAACCCCCTGAACCGCTTCAAATTAAGCCCTGAAAACCTGATTTCAGTGGCAACGCCTGTTGAGCTGGAATTTGAAGACCTGCCTGAAACCGTGTTCACCGCCCTGACCGAAAAGGTGAAATCCATTTTTGGCCGCAAACAGGCCAGCGATGACGCCCGTCTGAATGACGTGCATGAAGCGGTGACTGCTGTTGCTGAACATGTACAGGAAAAACTGAGCGCCACTGAGCAGCGACTCGCTGAGATGGAAACCGCCTTTTCCGCACTTAAGCAGGAGGTGACTGACAGGGCGGATGAAACCAGCCAGGCATTCACCCGCCTGAAAAACAGTCTCGACCACACCGAAAGTCTGACCCAGCAGCGCCGCAGCAAGGCCACCGGCGGTGGCGGTGACGCCCTGATGACGAACTGCTGACCGGCGTCAGTCAGTCCGGGAAAACCTTCACGATTAACCCTTAATTTCAGGAAAAACTATGCGCCAGGAAACCCGCTTTAAATTTAATGCCTACCTGTCCCGTGTTGCCGAACTGAACGGCATCGACGCCGGTGATGTGTCGAAAAAATTCACCGTTGAACCGTCGGTCACCCAGACCCTGATGAACACCATGCAGGAGTCCTCTGACTTTCTGACCCGCATCAACATTGTGCCGGTCAGCGAAATGAAAGGGGAAAAAATTGGTATCGGTGTCACCGGCTCCATCGCCAGCACCACCGACACCGCCGGTGGCACCGAGCGTCAGCCGAAGGACTTCTCGAAGCTGGCGTCAAACAAGTACGAATGCGACCAGATTAACTTCGATTTTTATATCCGCTACAAAACGCTGGACCTGTGGGCGCGTTATCAGGATTTCCAGCTCCGTATCCGTAACGCCATTATCAAACGCCAGTCCCTTGATTTCATCATGGCCGGTTTTAACGGCGTGAAGCGTGCCGAAACCTCTGACCGCAGCAGTAATCCGATGCTGCAGGATGTGGCGGTCGGCTGGCTGCAGAAATACCGCAATGAAGCCCCGGCGCGCGTGATGAGCAAGGTCACTGACGAGGAAGGGCACACCACCTCTGAGGTTATCCGCGTGGGTAAGGGCGGTGATTATGCCAGCCTTGACGCACTGGTGATGGATGCGACCAACAACCTGATTGAACCGTGGTATCAGGAAGACCCTGACCTTGTGGTGATTGTGGGTCGCCAGCTACTGGCGGACAAGTATTTCCCCATCGTCAACAAGGAGCAGGACAACAGCGAAATGCTGGCCGCTGACGTCATCATCAGCCAGAAACGCATCGGTAACCTGCCGGCGGTACGCGTCCCGTACTTCCCGGCGGATGCGATGCTCATCACGAAGCTGGAAAACCTGTCCATCTACTACATGGATGACAGCCATCGCCGCGTGATTGTGGAAAACCCGAAACTCGACCGCGTGGAGAACTACGAGTCAATGAACATTGATTACGTGGTGGAAGACTACGCCGCCGGTTGTCTGGTGGAAAAAATTAAGGTCGGTGATTTCTCCACACCGGCTAAGGCGACCGCAGAGCCGGGAGCGTAACCGATGACGAGTCCCGCACAGCGCCACATGATGCGGGTCTCGGCAGCGATGACCGCGCAGCGGGAAGCCGCCCCGCTGCGACATGCAACTGTCTATGAGCAGATGCTGGTCAAGCTGGCCGCAGACCAGCGCACACTGAAAGCGATTTATTCAAAAGAGCTGAAGGCCGCGAAAAAGCGCGAACTGCTGCCGTTCTGGTTGCCGTGGGTGAACGGCGTGCTGGAGCAGGGCAAAGGCGCACAGGATGACATTCTGATGACGGTCATGCTGTGGCGTCTGGATACCGGCGATATTGCCGGTGCGCTGGAGATTGCCCGTTATGCCCTGAAATACGGTCTGACCATGCCGGGTAAACACCGCCGCACCCCGCCGTATATGTTCACCGAGGAGGTCGCGCTCGCGGCCATGCGCGCCCACGCGGCCGGTGAGTCTGTGGATACCCGCCTGCTGACGGAGACCCTTGAACTGACTGCCGCTGCTGACATGCCTGATGAAGTGCGCGCAAAGCTGCACAAAATCACCGGTCTGTTTCTGCGTGACGGTGGTGATGCCGCCGGTGCGCTGGCTCACCTGCAACGTGCGACACAGCTCGACTGTCAGGCAGGCGTCAAAAAAGAGATTGAGCGACTGGAGCGGGAGCTGAAACCTAAGCCGGAGCCGCAACCCAAAGCGGCCACCCGTGCCACGCGTAAGACCCGGAGCGTGACACCGGCAAAACGTGGACGCCCGAAAAAGAAAGCCAGTTAACAACCGAATGCGCCCCGCGCCAGGGCGGCACGCCGGTCAGTGAGGGTGAATCACCTGACACTGCACCGGCGTCCACCGCCCGACTTTTCAGAGGTAGTCATGATGACGCTGATTATTCCGCGAAAGGAGGCTCCCGTGTCCGGTGAGGGTACGGTGGTCATCCCGCAACCGGCAGGCGACGAGCCGGTGATTAAAAACACGTTCTTTTTTCCCGATATCGACCCGAAGCGCGTCCGGGAACGTATGCGCCTTGAGCAGACCGTCGCCCCCGCCCGTCTGCGTGAGGCCATCAAGTCAGGCATGGCGGAAACAAATGCGGAGCTGTACGAGTACCGCGAACAGAAAATTGCCGCCGGTTTTACGCGTCTGGCGGACGTTCCGGCGGACGACATCGACGGTGAAAGTATCAAAGTTTTTTACTACGAGCGCGCCGTGTGTGCGATGGCGACCGCGTCGCTTTATGAGCGTTACCGCGGCGTGGATGCCAGTGCGAAAGGAGACAAGAAGGCCGACAGCATTGACAGCACCATTGATGAGCTGTGGCGGGATATGCGCTGGGCAGTGGCGCGCATCCAGGACAAGCCGCGCTGCATCGTGAGTCAAATCTGATGAAGACCTTTGCGCTACAGGGCGACACGCTCGACGCCATTTGTGTCCGGTATTACGGGCGCACTGAGGGCGTGGTTGAGACCGTGCTCGCCGCAAATCCGGGACTGGCTGAACTGGGTGCGGTGCTGCCACATGGCACCGCCGTCGAACTGCCCGACGTTCAGACCGCGCCCGTGGCTGAAACTGTCAATCTGTGGGAGTAACGCATGACAGCAGAAGAAAAAAGCGTCCTGTCGCTTTTCATGATTGGGGTGCTGATTGTTGTCGGCAAGGTGCTTGCCGGTGGTGAACCCATCACCCCGCGTCTGTTTATCGGGCGCATGTTGCTCGGTGGTTTTGTCTCGATGGTTGCCGGTGTTGTTCTGGTGCAGTTTCCTGACCTGTCACTGCCTGCGGTGTGCGGCATCGGCTCCATGCTGGGTATCGCCGGTTATCAGGTGATTGAGATTGCCATTCAGCGCCGCTTTAAGGGCAGGGGGAAACCGTAATGCCGGTAATTAACACGCATCAGAATATCGCCGCCTTTCTCGACATGCTGGCAGTGTCCGAAGGGACGGCGAACCATCCGCTGACGAAAAACCGGGGCTATGACGTGATAGTCACCGGACTGGACGGAAAGCCGGAAATTTTCACCGACTACAGTGACCACCCGTTCGCGCATGGCCGACCGGCGAAGGTGTTTAACCGTCGCGGTGAAAAATCCACGGCCTCCGGTCGCTATCAGCAGCTTTACCTGTTCTGGCCGCATTACCGCAAACAGCTTGCCCTGCCGGATTTCAGTCCGTTGTCACAGGACAGACTTGCCATTCAGTTGATCCGCGAACGCGGTGCACTGGATGACATCCGGGCGGGACGTATTGAGCGCGCCATTTCACGCTGTCGCAATATCTGGGCGTCCCTGCCGGGTGCCGGTTACGGTCAGCGTGAGCATTCACTGGAAAAACTGGTCACCGTCTGGCGTACCGCTGGCGGCGTACCGGCTTAAACGGAGTAAACACCATGAAGAAATTATCCCTTTCACTGATGCTGAACGTGTCGCTGGCGCTGATGCTGGCACTGTCCCTGATTAACCCGCAGAGCGTGGCCGTCAGTTTTGTCGCCACCTGGGCGATTCTGGCGACGGTTATCTGTGTGGTTGCCGGTGGTGTCGGCGTGTATGCCACTGAGTATGTGCTGGAACGCTACGGGCGGGAGCTGCCGCCGGAATCGCTGGCCGTGAAGATTGTCACGTCGCTGTTTTTGCAGCCGGTGCCGTGGCGCAGACGGGCAGTGGATCTGGTGGTGATGGTGGCGACATTTATCTCGCTGGTCGCTGCCGGGTGGATTTTTACCGCGCTGATTTATCTCGTAGCGTCGGTGTTCTTCCGGCTGATACGTACGGCCTGCCGTCAGCGTTTTGAGGGGCGGGAACCATGTCAAAGCTGATGATTGTGCTGGTTGTGTTGTTATCACTGGCGGTGGCTTGTCTGTTTCTGGCGAAGCATGAAAACGCCAGCCTGCGCGCCTCGCTGGACAGGGCAAACAATGTCGCCAGTGGGCAGCAGACGACCATCACCATGCTGAAAAATCAGCTTCATGTTGCCCTCACCAGGGCAGACAAAAACGAGATGGCGCAGGTGGCACTGCGTCAGGAACTGGAGAACGCCGCGAAGCGTGAAGCACAGCGCGAGAAAACCATCACGAGGTTACTCAATGAAAACGAAGATTTTCGCCGCTGGTACGGCGCTGACCTGCCTGATGCTGTGCGCCGGTTGCACCAGCGCCCCGCCTGCACCGACGCCAGTGATTGCCCACAACGCCTGCCCGAAAGTGAGTCTTTGCCCGATGCCGGGCAGTGACCCGGAGACGAACGGCGATTTAAGTGCCGATATTCGGCAGCTTGAGAACGCGCTGGCACGCTGTGCCAGCCAGGTAAAAATGATTAAACACTGTCAGGACGAAAACGATGCTCAAACCCGACAGCCTGCGCAGGGCGTTGACTGATGCCGTCACGGTGCTGAAAACTAACCCCGATATGCTGCGGATATTCGTGGATAACGGGAGTATTGCCTCCACACTGGCGGCGTCGCTGTCATTCGAAAAGCGTTACACGCTCAATGTCATTGTGACCGACTTTACCGGTGATTTTGACCTGCTCATTGTGCCGGTGCTGGCGTGGCTGCGGGAAAATCAGCCCGATATCATGACCACCGACGAAGGCCAGAAAAAAGGCTTCACGTTTTATGCAGACATCAACAATGACAGCAGTTTTGATATCAGCATCAGCCTGATGCTGACCGAGCGCACGCTGGTCAGTGAGGTGGACGGCGCGCTGCATGTGAAGAATATCCCGGAACCTCCGCCGCCGGAGCCGGTCACCCGCCCGATGGAGCTGTATATCAATGGCGAACTGGTGAGCAAGTGGGATGAATGAGTTTAAGCGTTTTGAAGACCGGCTGACCGGACTTATTGAATCGCTGTCACCGTCAGGGCGTCGGCGACTGAGTGCCGAACTGGCGAAACGTCTGCGGCAGAGTCAGCAGCGTCGGGTGATGGCACAGAAAGCCCCGGACGGCACCCCCTACGCGCCACGCCAGCAGCAGAGCGCCAGAAAAAAGACCGGTCGCGTTAAGCGAAAAATGTTTGCGAAACTTATCACCAGTCGTTTTTTGCATATCCGCGCCAGCCCGGAACAGGCATCAATGGAGTTTTACGGCGGAAAGTCACCGAAAATCGCCAGTGTGCATCAGTTCGGTCTGTCGGAAGAAACCCGGAAAGACGGTAAGAAAATTGATTATCCGGCGCGTCCTCTGCTCGGCTTTACCGGTGAGGATGTGCAGATGATTGAAGAGATTATCCTGACTCACCTCGATCGTTAGTTGTGCCATTCCCGACACCTCATCGCTGCTGCCGGTGCTTATCGGCAGCAGTCTTCTGTTAGAATACTTTAAAACTAAAGCTAAGGTTGTGTGCTTATGTTTTCTCTTATATTCGAGAAAAAATCGGAGATATCGCTGTTTTTCAGATTTAAACCTGCTTTGTTATTAAATTCAGATTCTAACGAAGGTGAGTTTTGAAACGCAACGATAATTTGACATAAATAACTCAAAAGAACTTCTTTTGGCATGGGGGTTTCTCTGCAATAATCAATAAATAGTTCTCCGAAGCAGAATATTCTATCTACGATCTGCTTTTTCATTTGTGAGAGTTTTTGATTGAGCTGTTCTATTGTAGTTATGTTGGCTAGCTTTAAACTATTTAGTAGGTATCCCAAATCTTTATCCTTGTATCGGCCATGTACTGTGATTCCTGTTTTTTCTTTTATCTCTTCTGAAAGTTCACTCATAATTCGACTTGTGTTTAAGAATTCATCCAAAGTGAAAATATCTAAAACTGAATCACTAGTTCCTTGCTCTAGTTCTTTTGCAACCTCTTTCTGCCGTTCAGAAATCTTTTTTCTGATTTTAATAAATTCATCATCGGCCATTTCTAAAAGACCAGCTAAGCGTGAAAAGTATCTTCTTATTTCATTAGGCAGTCCTGTGGCCGACTTATAACCAATGTCGTGTTCAATTTCAGCCCAGGCATGCTGAAGGATTGATCGTATTTGTAATTCGGCTTTGATATTTTTATATACTTCATATTCTTTTAAGTTTGTTCTGGTTGAGCTTAAAGTTACTATATAATGAAGTGATAAGTAACCAAATTTATCAGGCGCAATTGAGGTTCTTTTATCAATAGAGTTCTCTTGGTCAATGGTGAACTCCTTTTCAACTATAGCAGCTATCTTATCAACATCATCAGCATAATGTGTGATGATCCTGATACCAACGATATCAGTAATATCATCTATAGACTTGTATTTTCCCTTTTTATTAATCTTGCCTTCAAGGCTTTTTTTTGTTTTAACTCTTGATTCTAGTGAGTGAATTGAAATTTTTTCATTGCGAATTAACGTGGTTAATAACGATTTAAGAGTAAGGGCATAGGATTCAAATTTATCTTTCCGTTCATCATAAGTAATTAGAATGTCTGACATGCGTGTATCCATTGGCTCCAATTAGTGAGGATGTTTTTTTGCCAGTTAAGTAATCATTATATTCACTTCAAATGGAGTGTTGTGTCAACCTTAGAAAAACACTCTTTTATTGTTCTCATCAGTTCTCAGCAGCATGCTAGATCTTATGAAAACACTCGCAAATATCCAGGAACTCGCGCGCACGCTGCGCAACATGATACGCCCCGGCATTATCGTCGAAACCGACCTTAACGCCAGTCGCTGCCGTGTGCAGACCGGCGGCATGTGCACCGACTGGCTTCAGTGGCTGACCCATCGTGCCGGACGTTCGCGCACATGGTGGGCACCTTCCGTGGGGGAACAGGTGCTGATTCTGGCCGTGGGCGGTGAACTCGACACGGCGTTCGTTCTGCCGGGGATTTATTCCGGTGATAACCCCGCGCCGTCTGCGTCGGCGGATGCCCTGCATATCCGTTTCCCTGACGGGGCGGTGATTGAGTATGAACCCGAAACCAGTGCACTCACGGTAAGCGGAATTAAAACGGCCAGCGTGACGGCTTCTGATTCTGTTACTGCCACGGTGCCGGTGGTCACGGTGAAAGCATCAACCCGCGTCACCCTGGACACACCAGAGGTGGTCTGCACCAACAGGCTGATTACCGGCACGCTGGAAGTGCAGAAGGGCGGGACGATGCGCGGCAACATTGAACACACCGGCGGTGAACTCTCATCAAACGGTAAAGTACTGCATACCCATAAACACCCCGGCGACAGCGGCGGCACAACCGGGAGTCCTCTATGACAGCGCGTTATCTTGGAATGAATCGCAGTGATGGCCTGACTGTCACTGACCTTGAGCATATCAGCCAGAGTATCGGCGATATCCTGCGCACACCGGTCGGCTCACGGGTGATGCGTCGTGATTACGGCTCGTTGCTGGCGTCAATGATTGACCAGCCGCAGACCCCGGCGCTTGAGTTGCAGATTAAGGTTGCCTGTTACATGGCGGTGCTGAAATGGGAACCCCGCGTCACCCTGTCATCCGTCACCACTGAGCGCAGTTTTGACGGGCGAATGACGGTCACAT
The DNA here is from genome assembly GCF_002965065.1 of Escherichia sp. MOD1-EC7003. Lineage (GTDB taxonomy): Bacteria > Pseudomonadota > Gammaproteobacteria > Enterobacterales > Enterobacteriaceae > Escherichia. The sequence continues at coordinate 2,405 of NZ_PTRE01000032.1, read as the reverse complement.
TAACCGGTCAGCACAACGACACCGGCCAGCCACTTTCGTTAACCATCCCTGTGAGTTGAAACCATGCCGATTATCGACCTGAACCAGCTACCCGCACCGGATGTGGTTGAGGAGCTGGACTTTGAAACCATTCTCGCCGAACGCAAGGCGACACTGATTTCCCTTTACCCGGAAGACCAGCAGGAGGCGGTCGCCCGTACCCTGACGCTGGAATCTGAGCCTCTCGTCAAACTGCTGGAGGAAAATGCTTATCGTGAGCTTATCTGGCGTCAGCGTGTGAATGAGGCTGCACGGGCGGTGATGCTGGCCTGTGCAGCCGGTAATGACCTTGATGTGATTGGTGCCAATTACAACACCACGCGCCTGACTATCACCCCGGCAGATGATTCGACCATTCCGCCGACACCGGCAGTGATGGAGTCTGACACCGATTATCGTCTGCGTATTCAGCAGGCGTTTGAGGGCTTAAGCGTCGCCGGGTCGGTGGGTGCCTATCAGTATCATGGTCGCAGTGCCGACGGGCGTGTCGCGGATATCTCTGTCACCAGTCCGTCTCCGGCCTGCGTCACCATCTCTGTGCTGTCACGTGAAAATAACGGTGTCGCATCCGAAGACCTGCTGGCCGTGGTGCGTAACGCCCTTAATGGCGAGGACGTCAGGCCGGTGGCCGACCGCGTGACCGTGCAGTCTGCCGCCATCGTTGAATACCAGATAAACGCCACGCTGTATCTTTACCCTGGTCCCGAAAGCGAACCCATTCGCGCTGCCGCCGTGAAAAAACTGGAAGCGTATATCACGGCACAGCACCGGCTGGGGCGCGACATCCGTCTGTCTGCCATTTATGCCGCTTTGCATGTGGAAGGCGTGCAGCGTGTCGAACTGGCTGCACCGCTGGCCGACATCGTGCTCAACAATACGCAGGCGTCTTTCTGTACCGAATACAGCGTCGTGACCGGAGGCTCGGATGAGTGATTCGCGACTGCTGCCGACCGGCTCATCACCGCTTGAAGTCGCCGCCGCAAAAGCCTGTGCGGAAATTGAAAAAACGCCGGTCAGTATTCGTGAGCTGTGGAACCCGGACACCTGTCCGGCAAATCTGCTGCCGTGGCTGGCGTGGTCATTTTCGGTTGACCGCTGGGATGATAAATGGCCGGAAGCGACAAAACGCGCTGTTATCCGCGATGCGTATTTCATTCACTGCCATAAGGGCACTATAGGCGCAATCCGGCGCGTGGTGGAGCCGCTCGGCTATCTGATTGAGGTGAGGGAGTGGTGGCAACTCAACGAGGAGCCGGGGACGTTCCGTATCGTTGTTGGCGTGCTTGAGCAGGGTATTACCGAGGAAATGTATCAGGAGCTGGAGCGCCTCGTTGCTGATGCAAAACCGGCAAGCCGCCATCTGACGGGACTGGCTATCAGTTTAAGTACAACCGGCAACATTTTTGCCGGTGCGGGATGCTATCACGGCGACGCCCTGACGGTTTATCCCTACACCCCGGAGGCCATTATTGTCGGAGGAGATTATTTCCCGGCCTCGGCCATTCATTTAATTGATAACCTGAGAGTAAACGCATGACAGTGAAATACTACGCCATTCTGACTAATCAGGGCGCAGCACGGCTGGCTAACGCGACGATGCTCGGCAGTAAGCTGAATCTGACGCAAATGGCCGTTGGTGATGCGAATGGTGTTTTGCCGACACCAGACCCGGCACAGACAAAGCTGATTAACCAGAAACGCATCGCGCCGCTGAATCTTCTGAGCATTGATCCGAACAACCAGAGCCAGATTATTGCGGAGCAAATCATCCCTGAGAACGAGGGTGGATTCTGGATCCGTGAGATTGGGCTTTATGATGATGAAGGCGTACTCATTGCGGTGGCGAACTGCCCGGAAACGTACAAACCGCAGTTACAGGAAGGCAGTGGTCGTACTCAGACTATCCGCATGATTCTGGTTGTCACGAATACCGAAGCCATCACGCTGAAAATCGACCCGTCGGTGGTACTGGCGACCCGTAAATACGTGGATGATGAAGTCCTGGAATTAAAGCTGTATGTGGATGACAAGATGGCAAAACATATTGCCGCACAGGATCCTCATACCCAGTATGCACAGAAACATAATCCGACATTTACCGGAGAACCAAAAGCGCCGACGCCTGCCGCAGGAAATAAAACCACGCGGATTGCGACCACTGCGTTTGTTCAGGCCGCTATTACCGCTCTGATTAACGGTGCGCCAGCCACGCTGGACACACTGAAAGAAATTGCCGCAGCCATTAACAATGACCCGAAATTCAGCACCACCATTAACAATGCGCTGTCAGGTAAGCAGCCACTGGATGAGACGCTGACTAATTTGAGTGGAAAAGATGTGGCTGGTCTTCTCGCATACCTTGGTTT
>NZ_PTRE01000320.1 GCF_002965065.1 Escherichia sp. MOD1-EC7003 | reverse complement strand
CACCTTGCTGGCGCATTTGCTTTATCATGTAAAAATCCTCTCTGCTCAGCATGAGTGTTCCCTTTGTGGTGTAGGAACCTTAAGGAAACAACATGTTGGGTGGAGCGGACAATCCAAATGGTGAATTACTGTCTTATATCATTGGCGCTGACACGGCTTCGCTATCTCGTCAACTTACGGTTGAATACGACTACGTGTGGTTTGTCCCTTCTGGCGCTGTAAAAGATGACCTACGTCATGCCACGCTGGTGGCCCTGCCTGTTCCGGGGCATGGTGCAGGCGAACCGATTGGAATAC
>NZ_PTRE01000319.1 GCF_002965065.1 Escherichia sp. MOD1-EC7003 | reverse complement strand
GCGGTCACAAAATGTCAGAAATGCCGCTCAAGGTGCGCGAATGGAAATGCCCCGGCTGTAATGTTGAACATGACCGCGATATAAACGCGGCGCTCAACATACAGCACAAAGGCATAACAGAATTAATGGCGGCAGGACTTGTCGTCAAAGCCCATCGAGGCTTGCGTAAGTCTGGCTCTATGCCAGTTGCAGCCTAAGAAGTGGGAAGCCTCGCCGTTTACGGCGGGGAGCAGTCAC
>NZ_PTRE01000318.1 GCF_002965065.1 Escherichia sp. MOD1-EC7003 | reverse complement strand
CGCATCCGGCATGAACAAAGCGCACGTTGTCAACAATATGAGCCGCCTGAGAATGATGACAAACGCAAAATTGCCTGATGCGCTGCGCTTATCAGGCCTACATCATCTCTGCAATCTGTTGAAATTGTATGGTTTTGTAGGCCGGATAAGGCGTTCACGCCGCATCCGGCATGAACAAAGCGCACGTTGTCAACAATATGAGCCGCCTGAGAATGATGACAAA
>NZ_PTRE01000317.1 GCF_002965065.1 Escherichia sp. MOD1-EC7003 | reverse complement strand
GCCTTATCCAACCTACGGATGGCAATGCTTTTCCTCATTCATCCAGATCCGCATTTCGCCTTCCCCCCGGTTAGCCCAGCTAAACCACGGGATAAACGTCAGAGTTTGCGGCTGGCCTACGTTCTCGCACCGACTCGTAGGCCTGATAAGACGCGTTAAGCGTCGCATCAGGCAATGTGCCCCCTGCGTTGGATGCGGCGCG
>NZ_PTRE01000316.1 GCF_002965065.1 Escherichia sp. MOD1-EC7003 | reverse complement strand
CTGTATATTGATAGCGAAAAGAATTTCACAAATCTCATTAAAGATTACTGATAAATGAATATACATATAATACAAACTCATATGATGAAAATAGTGGCGGTTCTGTAGTTTTGCATCGGCTATGCCATATAATTAACAAATACAGTACTCATAATGCATATTTAGTTAAATTGGACCCATTTTATTATGGGAGCAGAACAATTAGAAAGTTTCTATCAAAATTAAAATGGGAGCTTTATAGTAAATTTAGGTTTAAAACTAATAATGAGTGGGATACTCCTGTTTGGCTAAAACTAAATGATTTTCCATCAGATTCTGTGGTGATCTATCCTGAAATAATTAATGGTAATCCTTTAAAAATAAAAAATGTTGTAAGGTGGCTGTTACATCAGCCAGGATATCATACTAATATTGTAGATTATGGAAAAAATGAACTCTATTTCAAATTTAACTCAGCGATAAATGACTTTTATAATGAGGGATCTTTCTTAGCATCACATGAGCTAAAGGTAATTTACTATCCGATTCAGATATACAACAATAAAATAAGTCAAGAAAGGGATATAGAATGTTGTTATCTTATTCGGAAAGGTTCTGACAAAAAAATAGTTCATCCCCCAAATTCAATAAAAATTGATGGTTTAACACATCAACAAATCGCTAATATATTTAAACGAGCACAAAAATTCATTTCTTATGATGATTATACTGCATATTCTATATTTTCTGTTCTATGCGGTTGTCCATCATATGTTGTACCAACAGACGAACAAAGTGTGAACGACTGGTACCCTAATGAAAGCGACCGTTATGGGATAGCTTATGGTTTTACGGAAGAGCAAATTAATTGGGCAGCAAAGACCAAAGATCGAGTCTATAGCCATATAGTTACTGAACATAATAAATCAATAGATAGAGTTATTAATTGTTTGCAAGAAATTGAACTTTTTTTTGATAATAACAAATTATAAACTAGTCAGGGAAAGAACACTGTGTGCCGTAGGCACAAAGATGCAAAACGGGACGTTTTGCATGTAATAAGCATAAGCTTGTGA
>NZ_PTRE01000315.1 GCF_002965065.1 Escherichia sp. MOD1-EC7003 | reverse complement strand
CGTAGCACTGCCGACTGAATAACACATCCCCGTCAATACGGTTCTTGCTGCACGCTTACGTCTAATGCAGGTGTTAAGTCTCTGTAACCATAATTGCCCCCTGCGAGCTGAGACCAGAAGAGTGGCTTTACACGCTCTCAAATACGCTTGCCCCCCAGGAGTCAGGAGGAGGAAAGGCTCAGATTTATCCCTGCCAGTGAAATGATTTAGTTTTCATTCCTGCGCTTACCCTCCTCCTATTATCAAAAAAACGAATATAAATATTAAATATCTATTATTCTATTTTTGGAGACTTGACACAAATACACTCACTGTATCTACTTGGCATGCGAATAGTCTGCAAACATGCCGAGGTAAAAATATATTATCCCGTTCGGCACTGTATCACGATTCAATAATAACCCGAGTTATGACTATTCTTGCTCCAGAACGTTGAGTTGGAAACTATGAATAAAATATACTCCCTGAAATATTGCCATATAACTAAAAGCCTGATTGCTGTCTCCGAA
>NZ_PTRE01000314.1 GCF_002965065.1 Escherichia sp. MOD1-EC7003 | reverse complement strand
CAATGTGGAGCCAGAAAAGTGGCTGCGCTACGTCATTGAACATATCCAGGACTGGCCGGCAAACCGGGTACGCGATCTGTTGCCCTGGAAAGTTGATCTGAGCTCTCAGTAAATATCAATACGGTTCTGACGAGCCGCTTACATATTAATTGTGATTTTATGTTTTTTTTCATTTTCTTCGTTAGCTAAGCAACAAACTACTGTTGGCTGTTTTAGTTCTGGGAATATTAATTTAAAATTTACCGAGATACTGTATGATGACGTTTTTTTAGGTTATGTTATTTATAAGGGAAAATCAAAGTTCATACCTCTTGCATTTATAAAAAAAATAGAAGTGAATTTTGATGACAGACCTTCAGAGTTCACTTATACATGGAGTGAGATTGTAGATGGCAAGGTCAATGGTTTGTATGTGGTTGCGTCACAAGGGGCGAGATTTAATAGTTTTTATTACAAATCGAATGACGGTAGGATAACTGAATTTAAAGAAAAGATAGAAGCATATAATAACGATGGTTCGGATTGTATATGGTGAGAGAAAATATAAATAAGAATAGAAAATGTAGATTGGATAATATTCCCCAATTATCAGAACAGGGCAAGATCACTGTGTGCCGTAGGCACAAAGATGCAAAACGGGACGTTCTGCATGTAATAAGCATAAGCTTGTGA
>NZ_PTRE01000031.1 GCF_002965065.1 Escherichia sp. MOD1-EC7003 | reverse complement strand
GCCCTGGAAAGTTGATCTGAGCTCTCAGTAAATATCAATACGGTTCTGACGAGCCGCTTACGCTTTTCCTGCCGATATTTTTTCTCATTTACCTCACAAAGGTTAGCAATAACTGCTGGGAAAATTCTGAACTTGCCGTTATATTGACGCCTACATAACGTTATATTAAGGGGTTACAAATGGCACGTAAATGGTTAAATCTGTTTGCCGGGGCGGCACTCTCTTTGACAGTTGCTGGCAATGCATTGGCAGACGAAGGGAAAATCACGGTTTTTGCGGCAGCATCGCTGACGAATGCAATGCAGGACATTGCTACGCAGTATAAAAAAGAGAAAGGCGTGGATGTGGTTTCTTCTTTCGCCTCGTCTTCTACTCTGGCCCGTCAAATTGAAGCGGGTGCGCCTGCGGATCTGTTTATTTCTGCCGATCAGAAATGGATGGATTATGCGGTTGATAAAAAAGCGATCGATACGGCTACGCGTCAGACACTGCTCGGCAATAGCCTGGTCGTTGTAGCACCGAAAGCCAGTGAGCAGAAAGATTTCACTATCGACAGCAAAACCAACTGGACTTCGCTGCTGAATGGCGGCCGTCTGGCTGTTGGCGATCCGGAACATGTCCCTGCTGGCATTTATGCGAAAGAAGCACTGCAAAAACTGGGCGCATGGGATACGCTCTCTCCGAAACTGGCCCCAGCGGAAGATGTACGTGGAGCGCTGGCGCTGGTCGAACGTAACGAAGCGCCTCTGGGCATCGTCTACGGTTCTGACTCAGTTGCCAGCAAAGGGGTCAAAGTGGTCGCCACCTTCCCGGAAGATTCGCATAAAAAAGTGGAATATCCGGTTGCTGTCGTGGAAGGACATAACAACGCCACAGTGAAAGCATTTTATGATTATTTGAAAGGGCCGCAGGCAGCGGAAATCTTTAAACGTTACGGATTTACAACTAAGTAATGATACTGACCGATCCAGAATGGCAGGCGGTTTTACTAAGCCTGAAAGTTTCTTCCCTGGCTGTGCTGTTTAGCCTGCCGTTTGGGATCTTTTTTGCCTGGTTACTGGTGCGTTGTACGTTTCCGGGCAAAGCTCTGCTCGACAGCATACTGCACCTACCGTTAGTGTTACCCCCCGTGGTCGTCGGTTATCTGCTGCTGGTTTCAATGGGACGGCGCGGATTTATCGGCGAACGTCTGTATGACTGGTTTGGTATTACCTTCGCCTTTAGCTGGCGCGGCGCGGTTCTCGCTGCCGCTGTTATGTCGTTTCCGCTGATGGTGCGGGCAATTCGTCTGGCGCTGGAAGGGGTTGATGTCAAACTGGAACAGGCCGCAAGAACACTGGGGGCCGGGCGCTGGCGCGTTTTCTTTACTATCACGTTACCGCTGACCTTACCGGGAATTATTGTTGGTACGGTACTGGCTTTTGCTCGTTCTCTCGGTGAGTTTGGTGCAACCATCACCTTTGTGTCGAACATTCCCGGTGAAACGCGAACCATTCCTTCTGCCATGTATACCCTGATCCAGACTCCTGGCGGGGAAAGTGGCGCGGCGAGACTGTGCATTATCTCTATTGCGCTGGCGATGATCTCCCTGTTGATTTCAGAATGGCTGGCCAGAATCAGCCGTGAACGGGTGGGGCGCTAATCATGCTGGAACTGAATTTTTCTCAGACGTTAGGCAACCATTGCCTGACCATTAATGAAACGCTGCCCGCCAATGGCATCACTGCTATCTTTGGCGTCTCCGGTGCCGGAAAAACCTCGCTGATTAACGCCATCAGTGGACTGACACGTCCGCAAAAAGGGCGGATTGTCCTCAATGGTCGGGTACTAAATGACGCCGAAAAAGGTATCTGCCTTACACCAGAAAAGCGTCGCGTAGGCTATGTGTTTCAGGATGCGCGGCTGTTTCCGCATTACAAAGTGCGTGGCAATTTACGCTACGGCATGGCGAAAAGCATGGTCGATCAGTTCGATAAGCTGGTGGCGCTTTTAGGCATTGAACCGTTGCTTGACCGTTTACCGGGCAGCCTGTCCGGAGGCGAAAAACAGCGTGTGGCGATTGGTCGGGCTTTGCTGACGGCACCGGAATTGCTGTTGTTGGATGAACCGCTGGCGTCACTGGATATTCCGCGTAAACGCGAACTGTTGCCTTATCTGCAACGTCTGACGCGGGAAATCAACATTCCAATGTTGTATGTCAGCCATTCGCTGGATGAGATCCTCCATCTGGCAGACAGTGTGATGGTACTGGAAAACGGTCAGGTGAAAGCCTTTGGCGCGCTGGAAGAAGTCTGGGGTAGTAGCGTGATGAATCCGTGGCTGCCGAAAGAGCAACAAAGCAGCATTCTGAAAGTGACGGTACTTGAGCATCATCCGCATTACGCGATGACCGCGCTGGCGCTGGGCGATCAGCATTTGTGGGTCAATAAGCTGGATGAACCGCTGCAAACCGCGCTACGCATCCGCATTCAGGCTTCCGATGTCTCTCTGGTTTTACAACCGCCGCAGCAAACCAGCATTCGTAACGTATTGCGGGCAAAAGTTATTAATAGTTATGACGACAACGGCCAGGTGGAAGTGGAGTTGGAAGTCGGCGGTAAAACGCTGTGGGCGCGAATAAGCCCGTGGGCCAGGGATGAACTGGCGATCAAACCTGGCCTGTGGTTGTATGCGCAAATTAAAAGTGTGTCGATAACCGCCTGATTAAATCAGGTGGCTATAAATGAACCGGGCAATGCTGTCGGTGGTGTTATCACCAATCACAATGTTGGCGCGTGCCTTTACCGCGTCATCGGCGTTGCCCATTGCCACGCCAGTACCAGCGGCTTCCAGCATACTGATATCATTAAAGTTATCGCCGAACGCCACGACGTTCTCCATCGACCAGCCTTGCGCCTCAATCCATTTCGTCAAACGTTTTCCTTTGCTGTTGCCGCCGCGTGCAATATCAACCTGATCGTGCCAGGACCATTCACACTCCAGTCCCAGCTCATGTTCAACATGCTTACCAAAATGCTGCAATTGCGGCAGGTCATCGTGCGTCAGGGCGAATTTCCATACCGCGTTAACTTTCTGCGCCGTCTCGGCCAGTGAGGCAACCTGGGTAAAGGTCGGACGCTGTTCCGGCGGTAGAGTTTGCGCCCAGTTAGACGTGCGAATGACATGCCCGGTCGGGTGCTCATAGACCATTGCATCATCCACATACATCAGACCGTGAATGTGGTGTTCATTCAGCATCTCAATGAGTTGCAGGGCTTTGTTAACGGGCATTGGATCGGCCTCCAGCACGGTTTTTGCATGATAATCATACAAATAGGTGCCATTACAGCAAATAGCAGGTGTATCCAGCGCCAGCGCCTGATAAAAAGGATGAATAGCGACGTGATGGCGACCTGTGACGATAATCAATTGATAGCCAGCCTCGCGAGCGCGAGCCAGAGCTTCTATCGATGAAGGAAGCAGGGTCTTTTTCGGGGTCAATAAGGTGCCGTCTAAGTCGAGAGCAATCACGCGTGTGGTCATGGCGTATTCCAGATTAAGGTTAAGAATTTTCGTCTGTGCGAATGGTACACCGATACCACTATCGGACAAAATTCTGCGTTTTAATTCAGCATTCACCACCAAAAGCGACTAATTTTAGCTGTTACAGTCAGTTGCTAAATGCAAAGGAGCATTCATGAAGCAAACAGTTTATATCGCCAGCCCTGAGAGCCAGCAAATTCACGTCTGGAATCTGAATCATGAAGGCGCACTGACGCTGATACAGGTTGTCGATGTGCCGGGGCAGGTGCAGCCGATGGTGGTCAGCCCGGACAAACGTTATCTCTATGTTGGTGTTCGCCCTGAGTTTCGCGTCCTGGCGTATCGTATCGCCCCGGATGATGGCGCGCTGACCTTTGCCGCAGAGTCTGCGCTGCCGGGTAGCCCGACGCATATTTCCACCGATCACCAGGGGCAGTTTGTCTTTGTCAGTTCTTACAATGCGGGTAACGTGAGCGTAACGCGTCTGGAAGATGGTCTGCCAGTGGGCGTCGTAGATGTGGTCGAGGGGCTGGACGGTTGCCATTCTGCCAATATTTCACCGGATAACCGCACGCTGTGGGTTCCGGCATTAAAGCAGGATCGTATTTGCCTGTTTACGCTCAGCGATGATGGTCATCTGGTGGCGCAAGACCCTGCGGAAGTAACTACCGTTGAAGGGGCAGGCCCGCGCCATATGGTCTTCCATCCAAACGAACAATATGCGTATTGCGTCAATGAGTTAAACAGTTCAGTGGATGTCTGGGAACTAAAAGATCCGCACGGCAATATCGAATGTGTCCAGACGCTGGATATGATGCCGGAAAACTTCTCCGACACCCGTTGGGCGGCTGATATTCATATCACTCCGGATGGTCGTCATTTATACGCCTGTGACCGTACCGCCAGTCTGATTACTGTTTTCAGCGTTTCGGAAGATGGCAGCGTGTTGAGTAAAGAAGGCTTCCAGCCAACCGAAACCCAGCCACGCGGCTTCAATGTTGATCACAGCGGCAAGTATCTGATTGCCGCCGGGCAAAAATCTCACCACATCTCGGTATACGAAATTGTTGGCGAGCAGGGGCTACTGCATGAAAAAGGCCGCTATGCAGTCGGGCAGGGACCCATGTGGGTGGTGGTTAACGCACACTAACCGCTGATTTAACCGGCGCAGTATCTCCTGCGCCGGTGTATTAACCCATCTCCTGTAACGCATGTATCTGGCGTTCGACGATATTGGTCCACAAATTGTCTTTATCGTCAGTCCACAAATTAATCAGCAAGGCAAAAAAGCGTTCTGCTGCCGGAGAAAGCACGGCATCTTTGCGGCGAATAATCCCCAATGTCCGACGTATAACGGGTTCCACCAGCGGGATACCAATAATCGAAGAATAGGGCGCATGGGGCATTGCAAGGCTTGGTAGCGCCGAAATTCCCAGTCCTGCTTCCACCAGTCCTAATGACGTCGAAAGATGGCGCACTTCGTAAAACCAGTTCAACTTCTAGGGCTTATCGGCCAGGTTTTGTTCAATCAACAACCGATTACCACTGGATGAGCGCACACCAATCATTTTGTAACCTACCAACTCCTGCCATTCCACCAGCTGCTTTTTGGCCAATGGGTGGTCACGCCGACAGGCCAGCACAAATGGCTCGTTGACCAGTGGGGTAAAATCAATGGATGAATTTGTGATGTTGTTCATGTTTATGCCAAAGTCTGATTCGTTACACAGCACCGATTCCATGCAATTATTCGTGCCTTGTTCCAGAATCCGCACTTTAATATTGGGGTACAGCTCATTAAATTTACCGATCGCCAGTGGTAAAAAATAAAATACCGCGGTCGGAATACACGCTAACGTCACCATACCACGATGATAAGAATTCATACCATGAATACTAAAGAGCGTTTCATCGAATTTCTTTATTAATTCTCTCGCCTCCGGGAGTAATCTTTTTCCTGCTGTTGTTAACGTAACCTTGCGAGTTGTACGCTCAAAAAGTTGAATATGTAAATCATCTTCCATCTTTTTTATTTTGCGTGTTAATGCAGGTTGCGTAATATTAAGTAATTTAGCAGCATTGTTAAATGAACTGGTCTCTGCCAGTATGACAAATGCCTTCATACTTGATAATTCATGCTTCATTATTACTCCGGAAAATGGAAGCGACGATTTTGGGTGATTAGCAGTTAAAAATTTTAACTGCATTTAGCCAACTTAAATTAATGAAAAAATGTTATTAATCGTTGAGCTAAAGTCATTAGAGATGCTTTGCCCTTAATGTAACCATATCGCAATAAGTTATTTTTTTAAATTGAGGGCATTATTATGAAAAAAATACCCTGCGTGATGATGCGAGGTGGAACCTCGAGGGGCGCGTTCCTGTTAGCGGAACATTTACCCGAAGATCAAATGCAGCGCGATAAAATATTGATGGCAATTATGGGTTCCGGTAACGATCTGGAAATTGACGGTATTGGCGGCGGTAATCCACTGACCAGTAAAGTCGCCATTATTAGTCGTTCCAGCGATCCGCGTGCTGATGTTGATTATCTGTTTGCTCAGGTTATCGTCCATGAGCAACGTGTCGATACCACACCTAACTGCGGCAATATGTTGTCAGGCGTTGGGGCATTCGCCATTGAAAATGGTTTGATTGCAGCGACTTCGCCAGTTACTCGTGTACGTATCCGCAACGTCAATACTGGTACGTTCATCGAAGCTGATGTGCAAACGCCAAATGGTGTTGTCGAGTACGAAGGCAGCGCCAGGATTGACGGTGTACCGGGTACTGCCGCGCCAGTTGCGCTCACTTTCCTGAATGCAGCCGGCACGAAAACCGGAAAAGTCTTCCCGACTGATAATCAGATTGATTATTTCGACGATGTTCCGGTGACCTGTATCGATATGGCGATGCCAGTCGTCATTATTCCGGCTGAATATCTGGGTAAAACAGGCTATGAATTACCGGTGGAACTGGATGCAGACAAAACATTATTAGCCCGTATTGAATCTATCCGTCTACAAGCGGGTAAAGCAATGGGCTTAGGCGATGTCAGCAATATGGTGATTCCTAAACCTGTGCTTATTTCTCCTGCACAGAAAGGCGGGGCAATTAATGTGCGTTATTTTATGCCGCACTCCTGCCATCGCGCGTTGGCGATAACCGGTGCTATTGCCATTTCCAGTAGCTGTGCATTGGAAGGCACCGTCACCCGACAAATCGTCCCTTCTGTAGGATACGGCAATATCAATATTGAACACCCCAGCGGTGCGCTTGACGTTTATTTAAGCAATGAAGGGCAGGATGCCACGACGTTACGCGCATCTGTTATTCGGACGGCCAGAAAAATATTTTCCGGTGAAGTTTATCTTCCCTGAAAAATTTTGTTGTCGTGATAAGGACAATCAATAAAGGACTTCTGTACTAACCATACAGAATAATCAGGATTTCAAATGAATAAAAAATCGATATGGAAGCTAATTCTCATATTAGCAATCCCATGTATTATTGGCGTGATGCCAGCTCCAGCAGGGTTAAGCGAACTGGCGTGGGTACTTTTTGGTATCTATCTCGCGGCGATTGTCGGTCTGGTCATCAAACCTTTCCCTGAACCCGTGGTACTGCTAATCGCAGTTGCCGCCTCAATGGTTGTTGTGGGGAACTTATCTGATGGCGCGTTTAAAACAACTGCGGTATTAAGCGGTTACGCTTCCGGCACAACCTGGCTGGTGTTCTCAGCGTTTACCTTAAGCGCCGCATTTGTGACCACCGGCTTAGGTAAACGCATTGCCTATCTGCTGATTGGTAAAATCGGTAACACTACGCTGGGGTTGGGCTACGTTACGGTATTCCTCGACCTGGTACTGGCACCGGCAACACCTTCCAACACCGCGCGTGCGGGCGGTATCGTGTTACCGATCATCAACAGCGTGGCGGTGGCTTTGGGGTCTGAACCGGAAAAAAGCCCACGTCGTGTTGGACATTACCTGATGATGTCCATTTACATGGTCACCAAAACCACCAGCTATATGTTCTTCACCGCGATGGCAGGGAACATTCTGGCGCTGAAAATGATCAACGACATTCTGCACCTGCAAATTAGCTGGGGTGGATGGGCGCTGGCTGCCGGTTTACCGGGCATCATTATGTTGCTGGTAACCCCGCTGGTGATTTACACCATGTATCCACCAGAGATCAAAAAAGTCGATAATAAAACCATCGCCAAAGCGGGTCTTGCTGAACTGGGGCCGATGAAAATCCGCGAAAAAACGCTGCTCGGTGTGTTTGTGCTGGCGCTGTTGGGTTGGATTTTCAGTAAGTCTCTTGGCGTTGATGAATCCACCGTGGCGATCGTTGTAATGGCGACCATGCTGCTGCTGGGTATCGTTACCTGGGAAGACGTAGTTAAAAATAAAGGCGGCTGGAATACCTTAATTTGGTACGGCGGCATCATCGGCTTAAGCTCCTTATTATCGAAAGTGAAATTCTTCGAATGGTTAGCTGAAGTCTTTAAAAATAACCTGGCATTTGATGGTCACGGTAACGTTGCCTTCTTCGTGATTATTTTCCTTAGCATCATTGTGCGTTATTTCTTTGCTTCCGGTAGTGCCTATATCGTTGCCATGTTGCCGGTATTTGCCATGCTGGCGAATGTCTCTGGCGCACCATTAATGTTAACTGCGCTGGCGTTGCTTTTCTCTAACTCCTATGGCGGCATGGTTACTCACTATGGCGGCGCGGCAGGTCCGGTCATCTTTGGCGTGGGTTACAACGATATTAAGTCCTGGTGGTTGGTCGGTGCGGTACTGACGATATTAACCTTCCTGGTGCATATTACCCTCGGCGTGTGGTGGTGGAATATGCTGATCGGTTGGAACATGCTGTAATTATTTAAAAATATCCATTTATTATCTTTCTGCGCACTTAACGGTGCGCAGATATCTGGAGCATTTGATGATCAAGTTATCTGAAAAAGGCGTGTTTCTCGCCAGCAATAACGAAATAATTGCCGAAGAACATTTTGCTGGTGAAGTTAAAAAAGAAGAAGCCAAAAAAGGGACTATTTCCTGGTCTATTCTCTCTTCTCATAACACGTCCGGTAATATGGACAAACTTAAAATCAAGTTTGATTCCTTAGCCTCACACGATATTACCTTTGTTGGTATTATACAGACCGCTAAAGCGTCCGGTATGGAACGTTTCCCGCTGCCGTATGTGCTGACCAACTGCCATAACTCACTCTGCGCAGTCGGCGGCACCATTAACGGTGATGATCATATTTTTGGCTTATCGGCAGCGCAGCGTTATGGCGGCATTTTTGTGCCTCCGCATATTGCGGTTATCCATCAATATATGCGTGAAATGATGGCAGGCGGCGGCAAAATGATCCTCGGATCAGACAGCCACACCCGTTACGGTGCGTTAGGTACAATGGCGGTCGGTGAGGGCGGCGGCGAGCTGGTAAAACAACTGCTTAATGACACCTGGGATATCGACTATCCGGGCGTGGTTGCGGTGCATCTGACCGGAAAACCTGCGCCGTATGTAGGTCCGCAAGATGTGGCTTTGGCGATTATCGGTGCCGTGTTTAAAAACGGCTACGTCAAAAACAAAGTGATGGAGTTCGTGGGGCCAGGTGTTGCTGCGCTCTCTACCGATTTTCGTAACAGCGTTGACGTGATGACCACTGAAACCACCTGTTTAAGTTCTGTCTGGCAAACCGATGAAGAAGTCCATAACTGGCTGGCGCTGCACGGTCGCGGTCAGGATTACTGCCAGCTTAGCCCTCAACCGATGGCGTACTACGATGGCTGTATCAGCGTTGATTTAAGCGCTATCAAACCAATGATTGCGCTGCCGTTCCACCCGAGCAACGTGTATGAAATCGACACGCTGAACCAGAACCTGACCGACATTCTGCGTGAGATTGAAATCGAGTCCGAGCGCGTGGCGCACGGTAAAGCGAAGCTCTCGCTGCTGGATAAAGTCGAAAACGGTCGTCTGAAAGTGCAGCAGGGGATTATCGCTGGCTGTTCTGGCGGTAACTATGAAAACGTTATCGCCGCAGCAAATGCGCTGCGTGGTCAATCCTGTGGCAACGACACCTTCTCACTGGCTGTTTACCCGTCATCACAGCCAGTGTTTATGGATTTAGCCAAAAAAGGCGTGGTAGCCGATTTAATTGGCGCAGGCGCAATCATCAGAACCGCGTTCTGCGGCCCATGCTTTGGCGCGGGCGATACGCCAATCAACAACGGTTTGAGTATTCGCCACACCACGCGTAACTTCCCGAACCGCGAAGGCTCTAAGCCAGCTAATGGGCAGATGTCAGCGGTGGCGTTGATGGACGCTCGTTCTATCGCTGCGACTGCGGCAAACGGTGGTTATTTAACCTCTGCCAGCGAACTCGATTGCTGGGACAACGTGCCGGAGTACGCTTTCGATGTAACGCCGTATAAAAATCGCGTTTATCAGGGTTTTGTGAAAGGGGCGACGCAGCAATCGCTGATCTATGGACCTAACATTAAAGACTGGCCGGAGTTAGGTGCGCTGACTGACAACATCGTTCTCAAAGTGTGCTCGAAGATCCTCGACGAAGTGACCACCACGGATGAGTTGATTCCTTCCGGTGAAACCTCTTCTTATCGTTCAAATCCGATTGGTCTGGCAGAGTTTACCCTGTCACGCCGCGATCCTGGCTATGTTGGCAGAAGTAAAGCGACTGCTGAGCTGGAAAATCAGCGTCTGGCGGGGAATGTCAGCGAGCTGACAGAGGTGTTTGCGCGCATTAAGCAGATTGCAGGTCAAGAACATATTGATCCGCTGCAAACTGAAATTGGCAGCATGGTCTATGCGGTGAAACCAGGCGATGGTTCTGCGCGTGAACAGGCGGCGAGTTGCCAGCGTGTAATTGGTGGTCTGGCGAATATTGCCGAGGAGTACGCGACTAAACGCTACCGTTCTAATGTCATCAACTGGGGGATGTTACCGCTGCAGATGGCAGAAGCACCGAACTTTGACGTAGGTGATTACATTTACATCCCTGGCATTAAAGCGGCGCTGGATAATCCAGGTACGACGTTTAAAGGTTATGTGATTCATGCAGATGCGCCGGTAACGGAAATCACGCTCTATATGGAAGGTCTGACTGCCGAAGAGCGCGAGATTATCAAAGCGGGTAGTTTGATAAACTTCAATAAAAATCGTCAGATGTAAAACGATTATCATGTAGGCCGGATAAGGCGTTTACGCCGCATCCGGCAATGGGTTAATAGCCCTTACTTCTTCGACTCAGCAACCACTTTGCTACCCAAACCGCGGTTATTGTATTCCCACATGCGGTTGTAGTTAGTGTCATTCAGATTACGCTGTACTTCGTCGCTATCATCAACGCTGCCGGTATTACCCGCAAATGGACGATTGGAAATCACCGCATCGGCCCACGGTTTGGCTGTGTTAAAACCTTCGTTGATGGCGCTATCACGGATCACCACCTGACCGTTGGTATTGGCATCAACATCCAGCGAGCGGCCCAATTGCGCGACGCCATTACCGAAAGCATTGAAACGGCTGTTTACGGCGAGGAAACCGTAATAGATGTTAGACAGTGTTGCCGGTGCAAACACATACGCTTCTTGCTGAGTACGTGAGTTCACCACGTGGAATTCGGTGTTATCGAACACTACTGCGCCGCGACCAGAAACGATATCCACATCCCCTTCAATGTAACTGTTAGTCACCAGAGTACGTGGCTGACGGTTGGTTTCCAGACGGTTCTGCACACCACTGTTGGTGACAAAGAAGGTATTCTGACGACCGAGAATGTTGACGTTATTAATCTGCACTTTGTCGCCATCAGTACGCAGCGCCACCGCCGGATGGTTACCCGCATCTACGCTATCACCCAGCGTGTTCTCGATGGTCAGGTTTTGCAGTTGCAGGCCATTGTTTTGTGACCAGAAGACAGCAGAACACAGAACGCCGATGCTGTCGCTGCGTTTGCTCTCGCAGCTGTCGTACATATACCACGCCGGTTTACCTGGCATATATTTGCCGCGCGGGTTGACGTCGTGACGCCAGTCGGCTGGGCTCATGCCCCCATCAAGGGAAAGCCCAATCTTCACATCAATCGGTTTTTCACCTGTACCATAGACGGTAATTCCACCAGGAGCGGCTGGGACATACACCGTTCCCTGATACTCACCTGGCATCACGGCAATATACTGGCGCTTATTGGTACGCTTAATAATTGCCGCATCTACCGCCGCCTGAATCGTGGTATGCGTTACACCTGGAGTACCCGCCGGGCCGACAACAAAGTCAGGTTGCGCAGGTAGGGTAATCGGGGAAGGAGTCCACGCTGCAGCACCTGGCACCAGGGACGCAAAATAGTGTTGCGCATCGAAATTCTGCGCTTCTTTTGCCGAGAGAATCGGGCGAGAAGAGGTACCAGGCGCGGTTTGATCAGAAGGACGTTGATCGGGCGGTGTTGAGCTACAGGCGGTCAGCGTCACGCCAAAAGCCAATGCCAGCGCCAGACGGGAAACCGAAAATGTGTTCACAGGTTGCTCCGGGCTTTGAAATGGAAAAATGAATTCGTTGAAGTCTGCTTTTTTATACTAAGTTGGACTTATAAAAAAGCATCGCTTATCAATTTGTTGCAACGAACAGGTCACTATCAGTCAAAATAAAATCATGATTTGATTTCAATTTTGTCCCACTCCCTGCCTCTGTCATCACAATACTGTGATGCCATGGTGTCCGACTTATGCCCGAGAAGATGTTGCGCAAACTTATCGCTTATCTGCTTCTCATGGAGTCTTGCAGACAAACTGCGCAACTCGTGAAAGGTAGGCGGATCCCCTTCGAAGGAAAGACCTGATGCTTTTCGTGCGCGCATAAAATACCTTGATACTGTGCTGGATGAAAGCGGTTCACGACGAGTAGATGCAATTCACCTTGCTTACGTAGCTTGAGATTGGGCGTTCGTCGGCTGCGATTTATCAGCGCGTCTACACCACCTTCATCAGCCAGTTCGCGATAACGGTAAAACGTATCACATGAGACGCCCATGATTTTACAGGCCCTGGACACATTACGGAGTTCTTCAGCCAGATTGAGCAAACCGGATTTGTGTTTGATGACGGGATTGTTAGTATGAAACATGAGAGTTACCTCGTGTTGTGTATACGGATTCGACACCCATATCAAAACCGGTAACTCTCACCCCTTCAACGACATGTGTCAGATCAGGTCGCGACTGATACAATTAACGCATTTTCATGCACACATACACAAGGCTATGGCGTCGCTTTGGACATGACGGCGATACAATTTTCTCCACTCCGCCCTCTCTTGCCAGTTGATTGAGCATGGTTGCAATATCTCTTGGCGTCGTTAAGAACCCCGGCCTTGCATTTTTATATACATAACGTCGACAGCTACTTGAGGCACCTTCAGTAAGTACTCTGCCAACAATATCCGCACAGTTTTTTCCGATAATACGGTAATGAGGATTATTTTTTGTTTTTATCTTCACCCAGGTATCGCGCATTTTTTCCAGATTAAAGCAATCTTCATGTAAATGATAGGTAACATGAGGGGCGCCGTTTTCACGCTGAAGATCATATTCTTTAGGTATAAGGATGTAGGGAACCTGCTTAATCTCATTGTTATGAATAAAAGAACTGTTTAGTGCATTATTTCGCCCAAAGAATTTTGCCGTACCATCCGGCCACCAACTGACATAGTCTTCAGAAGAATCGCTATTACCTATCTGTAATGAGCAATGTCCAACATTTTCATTCTTTGGATACCAAATATAAACACTTCCACTTATACCATTCATGATAAAAATAGACTCTGTAAATAATTCTGTGTGACTGCCACTATGTTAAAGGTGATCGCTCTGGCGGTCACCGAACTCTATAATAAAACGGCTCATCACCCGTTGCCAATTCTGGATCGGCATGCTCCATTTTTTCGATGCCGACTGGATGGCCAGGTAAATGATCTTTCGCACCGAGTCATTTGTCGGGAGCACCTTGCTTGCGTAGCTGATTGCTGGTCCGGAGCTGGCCATGCGCAGGAAACGCGATGGCATAATCAACAACGGCCTGTCCAGTGGCTGCGATTTATCAGCGCCTCTACACTACCTTCATCAGCCAGATTGAGCAAACCGGCTTTGTGTTTGCTGACAGGATTGTTAGTATGAAGCATGAGAGTTACCTCGTGTTTTGTATACGGATTCGACACCTGTATCAAAATCGGTAACTGTCAACCTTTCAACGCCATGTGTCAGATCAGGTCGCGACTAATACATATGAACCCTTATATTTATCTTGGTGGAGCAATACTTGCAGAGGTCATTGGTACAACCTTAATGAAGTTTTCAGAGGGTTTTACACGATTATGG
Source organism: Escherichia sp. MOD1-EC7003 (assembly GCF_002965065.1). Lineage (GTDB taxonomy): Bacteria > Pseudomonadota > Gammaproteobacteria > Enterobacterales > Enterobacteriaceae > Escherichia. The sequence continues at coordinate 57,187 of NZ_PTRE01000031.1, read as the reverse complement.
CCCTCTGTTGGTACAATTATTTGTTACTGTGCATCATTCTGGTTATTAGCTCAGACGCTGGCTTATATTCCTACAGGGATTGCTTATGCTATCTGGTCAGGAGTCGGTATTGTCCTGATTAGTTTACTGTCCTGGGGATTTTTCGGCCAACGGCTGGACCTGCCAGCCATTATCGGCATGATGTTGATTTGTGCCGGTGTGTTGGTGATTAATTTGTTGTCTCGAAGCACACCACATTAAAAATAATTTCTTTTGAATCGAGTGAAATACGTTAGCCCGCATGTAAATGCGGGCTGCTTTTTACAGGTTAGCGTTTGAGTTTTGTTGTTGTGTAGCGGTTTTTATGGGGGCTCCCAGGTTTTTAGTAAACCACTCAACAACTTTGTTTATAATAATTGGCTGATACCATGTGTTATCGCCATGTTCAGCCCCTTCTACCAGCACGTATTCAGCATTATCGCCGTTCTTCTTCAACATCCTGAATAGTTTGGCGCTTTGCTCCGGTGAAACCAGAGTGTCTTTGCTACCATGCATAATAAGGAATGGGGGTTTGACTCCTTTCATATGTCCGATTGGACTGGCGTTTAGCGCTTTTTCTTTTGACGCTGTGATGGGGGCTCCCGCAAAACTTCTGAATGCAGGGCCATTGATCATTAAAGCTTCGGTTACGGCAGGAGACCGATGAACCTCCTGCACTGACTCAGGGAACCCCTCGCCAATATTCAACAAGTCAGAAATCCCATAAAGTGTGGCAACTGCCTGAACATCTGATGATTGCTGAAGAAAGTCACCTTTATCAAAGGTTTTGTTACCATTTGTAGTTCCCATCATCTGGGCAAGCCATCCACCGGCAGAGTCACCCAGAACTCCGATTCTTTGAGGATCAATTCCATAATCGCTGGCATGCTCTCTCAGGTAACGTATTGCAGCTTTTCCATCCTCAACCGGTGCTGGAAATGTATCAGGAATTGTTCTGTATTCTACAGCGGCTACAACAAACCCTGCTTCAGCCAGAGCCATTCTCATTTCAATAAATTTGTCATGTTCAGAAGACATGAATCCGCCGCCAGGATAATAAATAATGGCGGGTTTTAACTCATTTGTTCGTGGGGCAAGAACTGACATGTGAAGCTGTCTGACAGAACGAGTCCCTTTTATCTGGGAATAAACAACATCACCAATAAGATCGACCTGGTTTCTGGCCGGTGAAACACTAATGACATCTGCACCGGGGGTGTAACCTGGAAGATTAGTCTGGACAGGTGTTGCACAACTCCCGACCGACATGACCATTGACATACCATACAATAGTGTTGCGGATGATAATATCTTGTTAATTTTCATGTTTTGCATGCCTTGACTTATCAGATGAAATTCTCTTAGTGAATTTAATGGCAACTTAATAGCCGTACAACTCAAGGTAGCCAGGGAAGTATCCCGGTTGCGGTTAAAGTTGTACCTGGTGGTTATTATTTCAACAATGCTTAAAGTGAGAGTTTAGGGTTATGCATCTGTTTTACAGTCCTGGTGCATTCAGGCCAATAGTTTCTTTGTACAATTCTGTCAGAAATTAATCTTGGTTTGCAGAGACGTTGGGTTAAATACATATGCAGAATGAGGCGATACTTTGACATGTGAAATCAGTGAGTAACAGCCTCAAAGTCGGCGAGCAGAACCATTACCATGCATGAACCCATGGCGCCGTGCGGTTTTGTCTCTCGAAGAACATCAGAAAGCATCGTTGCTGCGGAGTTACAGCGAATGTGTTCGCTGGGAGCATCAAGTCATTATAACGCAGTGGGCATGGAGCAAGTCTGTTACGTAATAGGGGTTTTTAGCCAGCACCCTCTTGACGGCATTGAATTGCTTTTGTTATGAGTTGCAAGTCGATGTTATCATCTTGTTAAGGTGGCTTATGAAAGATGGTGCGCTGCTCAGGAGTTCTTCACTTTTTATTGCCTACATGGGATGCCTTGGGTGGGGGAGTGCTTATTTCTATGGCTGGGGCACTTCTTTTTACTACGGCTTTCCATGGTGGATTGTAGGTGCTGGTGTTGATGATGTTGCCAGAAGTTTATTTTTTGCTGTTATCGTCATAGCTATATTTCTTATCGGCTGGGGTGTTGGTGTTGTATTTTTCTTCGCAGTAAAAAGAAAACACTCTATGCAGGAGCTAAATGTTTTTCGCCTTTATTTTGCTGTGGAATTATTGTTTGTGCCTGCTATTATTGAGTTTTCTATATTGAGACAGACGGTTCAGGTGTCTCTTTTGCTACTGTCAGCTGCTATAGCACTGGGGGTTACAATTGCGATAAGATTTTATGGGCGGTTTTTATCGGTATCATGCTTCTATGATAAGCCATTTATAAAGAAGCATTTTTTTGAAATTGTGCTGGTCTCTTTTGTGGCATATTTCTGGCTTTTTTCATTTCTGACTGGATATTATAAACCGCAGTTTAAGAAAGAATATGAAATGATTAATTATAATGATAATTTGTATTATGTCCTTGCTCGTTATGATAATCGCCTGGTTTTGTCTACATCTTTTAATGCAGGGAATAAGCGGTTTGTTATTTATCAATCCGCACAGGATAAGAATCTTCAGGTTGATATTGTAAGGACCAGGATTTAATGGGTTGCATAAAGAATAATGTATTAATCTGCGGGTTGGTTTTCGCATGAATAGAACCTTAGACATGCAGATTTTTATAAACTGTGTCCGCTTCTGTTGTGATCCTGCTTTTGGTAGTGATGCTGGATTTCACCAGCAGGATAATATCGGGGCTGGTACGTGAGATTATGATGTAATTGTGGCCTGTGATTGATAAAAATCGGTACTAATAATGCTTGATTTTTTGGTTTGCTGTTTATTAAAAACACTGCTGCATGGTGAATCCCCCTATGCGGTGGGGCAATCAGCTAGAAGGAATATGGGGTAATCGCGGATTCAGGTGCTGATACTGAATTCACCGGGAGGCACCCGGCACCATGTACTGCAACAAAAGTGTTTTTTCTCAAACTATCATTGTTATCCCTTTATTTCCGGCTGCGCATGGCGCAGCCTTTTTTTTACGATCTGCCACTGACAGATGGTCATCCTGTGATCTGATTCCGGTTCCGGCTTTTAACTCTGTTCCTGTACATGGGAGAAAGTCGATGTCAATTAAACATTACGATGTTGCCAGAGCCGCGTCGCCGTCAGACCTTGCGGAAAAGCTGACACACAAAATGAAAGAGGGCTGGCAGCCGTTTGGTCGTCCGGTGGCCAATGTCACCCGTGCCGTTAAAGACATGGCGGTGCGGCAGCTTATCGCCATCGCGCAGGTCATTACTAATGAGTTTCATGAACCCTCCTTTCTTGTTTGCAGAAAGTGTAGCCAGAACCCCTCACGCTGACTGCTCGTTATTAGCAAAAAATGTTTCATCCTGTACCGCGCGATTAACCGCTGAGGTCAGGCGCTGCAACTGTTGCGGGTGAATAATATAGGGCGGCATCAGGTAAATCAGTTTGCCAAAAGGCCGGATCCAGACACCCTGTTCGACAAAGAATTTTTGCAGCGCCGCCATATTCACCGGACGAGTGGTTTCGACCACACCAATTGCTCCCAGTACGCGCACATCGGCAACTATTTTGGCATCACGGGCGGGGGCCAGTTGCTCGCGCAGCTGCACTTCAATAGCCGCTACTTGTTGCTGCCAGTCGCCAGACTCGATAATCGCCAGGCTGGCGTTTGCTGCCGCGCAGGCCAGCGGATTACCCATAAAAGTTGGCCCGTGCATAAAGCAGCCAGCTTCACCGTTACTTATGGTCTCAGCAACCTCGCGCGTGGTGAGCGTGGCAGAAAGGGTCATCGTACCGCCGGTTAAGGCTTTACCGAGGCATAAAATATCTGGCGCGATCCCTGCATGTTCACAGGCAAACAGTTTGCCTGTGCGACCAAATCCGGTGGCGATCTCGTCATTAATCAGCAAGATACCTTCACGATCGCACATTTTGCGGATTCGTTTTAACCATTCAGGATGGTAGATGCGCATCCCGCCTGCGCCCTGGACAATCGGTTCAATGATCACCGCCGCGATTTCATGACGATGCGCCGCCATCAGGCGCGCAAAGCCCACCATATCGCGCTCATCCCATTCGCCATCCATGCGGCTTTGCGGGGCTGGAGCAAACAAGTTTTCTGGCATATAGCCTTTCCACAAGCTGTGCATCGAGTTGTCTGGATCGCACACCGACATCGCGCCAAAGGTATCGCCATGATAACCATTGCGGAAGGTCAGAAAACGCTGGCGCACTTCGCCTTTGGCTTGCCAGTACTGCAACGCCATTTTCATCGCCACTTCCACCGCTACGGAACCGGAGTCCGCGAGAAAAACGCATTCCAGCGGTTGCGGCGTCATCGCCACCAGTTTGCGGCACAGCTCAATGGCTGGCGCATGGGTGATACCGCCAAACATCACATGCGACATGGCATCAATTTGCGATTTCATCGCGGCATTGAGTTGTGGGTGATTGTAACCGTGGATCGCCGCCCACCAGGACGACATACCGTCAACCAGACGTCTGCCGTCAGACAAAATCAGCTCGCAACCTTCGGCGCTTGCCACCGGATAAACCGGCAGCGGGGAGGTCATGGATGTGTAGGGGTGCCAGATATGGCGTTGGTCAAAGGCAAGATCGTCCGTTGTCATAATCGACTTGTAAACCAAATTGAAAAGATTTAGGTTTACGAATCTACACCGAATTAACAACAAAAAACACGTTTTGGAGAAGCCCTATGGCTCACCGCCCACGCTGGACATTGTCGCAAGTCACAGAATTATTTGAAAAACCGTTGCTTGATCTGCTGTTTGAAGCGCAGCAGGTGCATCGTCAGCATTTCGATCCTCGTCAGGTACAGGTCAGCACTTTGCTGTCGATTAAAACCGGAGCTTGTCCGGAAGATTGCAAATACTGCCCGCAAAGCTCGCGCTACAAAACCGGGCTGGAAGCCGAGCGGTTGATGGAAGTTGAACAGGTGCTGGAGTCAGCGCGCAAAGCGAAGGCGGCGGGATCGACGCGTTTTTGCATGGGCGCGGCGTGGAAGAATCCGCACGAACGCGATATGCCGTACCTGGAACAAATGGTGCAGGGGGTAAAAGATTTAGGGCTGGAGGCGTGTATGACGCTGGGCACATTGAGCGAATCTCAGGCGCAGCGCCTGGCGAACGCCGGGCTGGATTACTACAACCACAACCTCGACACCTCGCCGGAGTTTTACGGCAATATCATTACCACACGCACTTATCAGGAACGTCTCGATACGCTGGAAAAAGTGCGCGATGCCGGGATCAAAGTCTGCTCAGGTGGCATTGTGGGTTTAGGCGAAACGGTAAAAGATCGGGCCGGATTATTGCTGCAACTGGCAAACCTGCCGACGCCGCCGGAAAGCGTGCCAATCAACATGCTGGTGAAGGTGAAAGGCACACCGCTGGCAGATAACGATGATGTCGATGCCTTTGATTTTATTCGCACCATTGCAGTAGCGCGGATCATGATGCCGACCTCTTACGTACGCCTTTCTGCCGGACGCGAGCAGATGAATGAACAGACCCAGGCGATGTGCTTTATGGCTGGCGCAAACTCGATTTTCTACGGTTGCAAACTGCTGACCACGCCGAATCCGGAAGAAGATAAAGACCTGCAACTGTTCCGCAAACTGGGGCTAAATCCACAGCAAACTGCCGTGCTGGCGGGCGATAACGAACAACAGCAACGTCTGGAGCAGGCATTGATGACCCCGGACACTGACGAATACTACAACGCGGCAGCGCTATGAGCTGGCAGGAGAAAATCAACGCGGCGCTCGATGCGCGGCGTACTGCCAATGCCCTGCGTCACCGTTATCCGGTGGCGCAAGGAGCCGGACGCTGGCTGGTGGTGAATGATCGCCAGTATATGAACTTTTCCAGTAACGATTATTTAGGTTTAAGCCATCATCCGCACATTATCCGTGCCTGGCAGCAGGGGGCAGAACAATTTGGCGTAGGTAGTGGCGGCTCCGGTCACGTCAGCGGTTATAGCGTTGCGCATCAGGCGCTGGAAGAAGAACTTGCCGAGTGGCTGGGCTATTCGCGGGCGCTGCTGTTTATCTCCGGTTTTGCTGCTAATCAGGCAGTCATCACCGCGATGACGTCGAAAGAGGACCGCATTGTTGCCGATCGGCTTAGCCACGCCTCCTTGCTGGAAGCCGCCAGTTTAAGCCCGGCGCAGCTTCGTCGTTTTGCTCATAACGATGTCGCTCATCTGGCGCGACTGCTTGCCTCCTCCTGTTCGGGGCAGCAACTGGTGGTGACAGAAGGCGTGTTTAGCATGGACGGCGATAGTGCACCACTGGTGGAAATCCAGCAGGTAACGCAACAGCACAATGCCTGGTTGATGGTCGATGATGCCCACGGCACGGGTGTTATCGGTGAACAGGGGCGCGGCAGCTGCTGGCAGCAGCAGGTGAAGCCAGAATTGCTGGTGGTGACTTTTGGTAAAGGATTTGGCATCAGCGGGGCAGCGGTGCTTTGTTCTGATAGCGTGGCGAATTATCTGCTGCAATTCGCCCGTCATCTTATCTACAGCACCAGTATGCCACCCGCTCAGGCGCAGGCATTACGTGCGGCGCTGGCGGTCATTCGCAGTGAAGAGGGGGATGCCCGGCGCGAAAAACTGGCGGCACTCATTACGCGTTTTCGTGCCGGAGTGCAGGGTTTGCCGTTTACTCTTGTTGATTCACGTAGCGCCATTCAGCCATTAATCGTCGGTGATAACAGCCGTGCATTACAACTGGCAGAAAAACTGCGCCTGCAAGGCTGCTGGGTCACGGCGATTCGCCCGCCAACCGTCCCCGCTGGTACTGCGCGACTGCGTCTGACCTTAACCGCAGCCCATGAAACGCAGGATATCGACCGGTTGCTGGAGGTGCTGAATGGCAACGGTTAATAAACAAGCTATTGCTGCGGCATTTGGTCGGGCAGCCGCGCAATATGAGCAACACGCAGATCTACAGCGCCAGAGCGCTGACGTCTTACTGGCAATGCTCCCACAGCGTACATACACCCACGTGCTGGACGCTGGTTGTGGGCCAGGCTGGATGAGTCGCCACTGGCGCGAACGTCACGCGCAGGTGACGGCGTTAGATCTTTCGCCGCCAATGCTTGTTCAGGCACGCCAGAAGGATGCCGCAGATCATTATCTGGCGGGAGATATCGAATGTCTGCCGTTAGCGACTGCGACGTTCGATCTTGCATGGAGCAATCTCGCGGTGCAGTGGTGCGGTAATTTATCCACGGCACTCCGCGAGCTATACAGGGTGGTGCGCCCCGGAGGCATGGTGGCGTTTACCACGCTGGCGCAGGGATCGTTACCCGAACTGCATCAGGCGTGGCAAGCGGTGGACGAGCGCCCGCATGCCAATCGCTTTTTACCACCAGATGAAATCGAACAGTCGCTGCACGGCGTGCATTATCAACACCATATTCAGCCTGTCAGGCTGTGGTTTGATGACGCGCTCAGTGCCATGCGTTCGCTGAAAGGCATCGGTGCAACGCATCTTCATGAAGGGCGCGACCCGCGAATATTAACGCGTTCGCAGTTGCAGCGATTGCAACTGGCCTGGCCGCAACAACAGGGGCGATATCCTCTGACGTATCATCTTTTTTTGGGAGTAATTGCTCGTGAGTAAACGTTATTTTGTTACCGGAACGGATACCGAAGTGGGGAAAACCGTTGCCAGTTGTGCACTTTTACAAGCCGCAAAAGCCGCAGGCTATCGGACAGCTGGTTATAAACCGGTGGCCTCTGGCAGCGAAAAGACCCTGGAAGGCTTACGTAATAGCGACGCGTTAGCGTTACAGCGCAGCAGCAGCCTGCAACTGGATTACGCAACGGTAAATCCTTACACCTTCGCAGAACCCACTTCGCCGTACATCATCAGCGCGCAAGAGGGCAGGCCGATAGAATCATCGGTAATGAGCGCCGGATTACGCGCGCTTGAGCAACAGGCTGACTGGGTGTTAGTGGAAGGCGCTGGCGGCTGGTTTACGCCCCTTTCTGACACATCCACTTTCGCGGATTGGGTAACACAGGAACAACTGCCGGTAATACTTGTGGTTGGCGTGAAACTCGGCTGTATTAATCACGCGATGTTGACTGCACAGGCAATACAACACGCCGGACTGACTCTGGCGGGGTGGGTGGCGAACGATGTCACACCTCCGGGAAAACGTCACGCTGAATATATGGCCACGCTCACCCGCATGATTCCCGCGCCGCTGTTGGGAGAAATTCCCTGGCTTGCAGAAAATCCAGAAAATGCAGCAACCGGAAAGTTCATAAACCTTGCCTTGTTGTAGTCATCCTGTATTTGGTTGAATTATGAGCGAGATCACGTCTTGGATTGACTGCAATTTAACCAATTAAATTCCAAAAAAATCACGAAAAAAATTTTGCCTTCACATCATACGGCGAATGTGGGAATTGCCCAGGCCAGGGGGGATAGGGGCTGCAGACAGTTATCCACTATTCCTGTGGATAACTATGTGTATTAGAGTTAGAAAACACGAGGCAAGCGAGAGAATACGCGGCTTGCACGTGAATTGGCGTTAAAGACGGCTCAAAGAATTATCTTTTATTTTTTAACTGGTTAGATAAATGCAATGGCAGTCACTAAAGAGACATCTCTTGCCATAAAACTGTCATCACTCATCTTGACAAATGTTAAAAAAGCCATTGCTTTGGGGATAACCTGATAAGGCCGGAGTTTTATCTCGCCGCAGAGTAAATTTTGCTCATGATTGACAGCGGAGTTTACGGTGTAACAGAAAATTATGGTGATGAACTGTTTTTTTATCCAGTATAATTTGTTGGCATAATTAAGCACGACGAGTAAAATTACATACCTGCCCGCCCAACTCCTTCAGGTAGCGACTCATGAGTAAACCGTTCAAACTGAATTCCGCTTTTAAACCTTCTGGCGATCAGCCAGAGGCGATTCGACGTCTCGAAGAGGGGCTGGAAGATGGCCTGGCGCACCAGACGTTACTTGGTGTGACAGGCTCCGGGAAAACGTTCACCATTGCCAATGTCATTGCTGACCTTCAGCGCCCAACAATGGTACTGGCACCCAACAAGACGCTGGCGGCCCAGCTGTACGGCGAGATGAAAGAGTTCTTCCCGGAAAACGCAGTGGAATATTTCGTCTCCTACTACGACTACTATCAGCCGGAAGCCTACGTACCGAGTTCTGACACCTTCATTGAGAAAGATGCCTCGGTAAACGAACATATCGAACAGATGCGTTTGTCCGCAACCAAAGCGATGCTGGAGCGGCGTGATGTGGTTGTGGTGGCGTCTGTTTCCGCGATTTATGGTCTGGGCGATCCTGATTTATATCTCAAGATGATGCTCCATCTCACGGTCGGTATGATTATCGATCAGCGTGCGATCCTGCGCCGACTGGCAGAGCTGCAATACACTCGTAACGATCAGGCATTCCAGCGTGGTACTTTCCGCGTTCGAGGTGAAGTGATTGATATCTTCCCGGCAGAATCGGATGACATTGCTCTTCGCGTGGAGCTGTTTGACGAGGAAGTGGAACGATTGTCGTTATTTGACCCGCTAACCGGGCAGATTGTTTCCACTATTCCACGTTTTACCATCTACCCGAAAACGCACTACGTTACACCGCGCGAGCGCATTGTGCAGGCGATGGAAGAGATCAAAGAAGAACTGGCCGCCAGACGAAAAGTGTTGTTGGAGAACAACAAGCTGCTGGAAGAGCAGCGGCTGACCCAGCGTACCCAGTTTGATCTGGAGATGATGAATGAGCTGGGATATTGCTCGGGCATTGAAAACTACTCGCGCTTCCTCTCCGGGCGCGGGCCGGGAGAGCCACCGCCGACGCTGTTTGATTACCTGCCTGCCGATGGTCTGCTGGTCGTTGATGAATCTCACGTCACCATTCCACAAATTGGCGGCATGTATCGCGGTGACCGGGCGCGTAAAGAGACACTGGTGGAGTATGGTTTCCGCCTGCCTTCGGCGCTGGATAACCGTCCGCTGAAGTTTGAAGAATTCGAAGCATTAGCGCCGCAAACTATCTATGTTTCGGCGACGCCGGGTCATTACGAGCTGGAAAAATCCGGCGGCGATGTGGTGGATCAAGTGGTGCGTCCAACCGGATTGCTTGATCCGATAATCGAAGTCCGACCGGTGGCGACACAGGTTGATGATCTTCTTTCGGAGATTCGTCAGCGAGCGGCAATTAACGAACGCGTACTGGTCACAACACTGACCAAGCGGATGGCAGAAGATCTCACTGAATATCTCGAAGAACACGGCGAGCGCGTGCGTTATCTTCACTCAGATATCGATACCGTCGAGCGTATGGAAATCATCCGCGACTTGCGTCTGGGTGAGTTCGACGTGCTGGTGGGGATCAACTTACTGCGCGAAGGTCTGGATATGCCAGAAGTTTCACTGGTGGCGATCCTCGACGCCGACAAAGAAGGATTCCTGCGTTCTGAACGTTCATTAATTCAGACCATTGGGCGTGCGGCACGTAATGTCAACGGTAAAGCGATTCTCTACGGCGATAAGATCACGCCGTCAATGGCGAAAGCGATTGGCGAAACCGAACGTCGCCGTGAGAAACAGCAACGCTACAACGAAGAGCATGGTATTACGCCGCAAGGGCTGAACAAGAAAGTAGTCGATATCCTGGCACTGGGGCAGAACATTGCGAAAACCAAAGCGAAGGGCAGAGGGAAATCTCGTGCTATTGTCGAGCCAGATGATATGCCAATGGATATGTCGCCAAAAGCGTTGCAGCAGAAAATCCATGAACTGGAAGGGCAGATGATGCAACACGCGCAGAATCTGGAGTTCGAAGAAGCGGCGCAAATTCGTGACCAGTTGCATCAGCTGCGTGAGCTGTTCATTGCGGCTTCGTGACAGGATGGCGAAGAAAACAGATGACAAACGCAAAACAGCCTGATGCGCTACGCTTATCAGGCCTACATGATCTCTGCAATATATTGAATGTGTAATGTTTGTAGACCAGATAAGGCGTTTACACCGCATCTGGCATGAACAATGTGCGCTTTGTCTTCAATCGGAAGCCGGAATTTTCTTTCGGCTTCTCGTTAACCTAAAGTCTGTAATGCTTTTTCTAGTGCGTTATGTAACAGCTGGCGGTCATGACGATACGGAATATCGCTGGCCTCCAGCACTTCCTGAATCACAATCCGCTCTTTCACCGCCGAGACATCCGCTTTTGGCCCGACGATGACCGCATCAATCACCTTTTTACCGACATACTGCTCCATAATTGCCAGCTTGCTTTCCAGTTTCAGATTAGCCGCAGGTAAACTCAGCTCACGCCCCAGATTGCCGATATAGACCATCGGCGCTGGCGTGCGGCGTAATGCCTGTGCGATTTCTTTCAGCAGCAGGATTGGCATCAGGCTGGTATAAAAACTGCCAGGCCCAATAATGATGAGATCTGCTTCATTGATAGCATGAACCGCCTCACGCGTTGCGGGTACATTAGGCGTTAACAGTAACTCCTGAATCGGCGTAGTTAACTGGTCAATATCCACTTCGCCGTAAACTTCATACCCCTGGGCATCAATTGCCATCAGATCAACAGGATGTTCTGACATCGGGATTAAATGTGCGTCTACTTTCAGCAGATTACGAATCAGATTAATTGCTTCCAAAGGCCGCACGCTCAAATTATCCAGCGCTTTTAACATTAAATTTCCAAGGTTATGCCCGGAAAGTTCGCCATTACCACCAAAACGGTATTCAAACATCGCGGAAGCGACGCTGGGTTCTGTAATCAGCTGGTTGAGGCAGTTGCGCATATCGCCCCAGGCGATACCGCCTTCCGAGCGACGAATACGCCCTGTTGAGCCGCCATTATCGGTAGTGGTCACAATGCCCGTTAAACGAGATCCCAAAGACGAAAGTGATGAAAGAACACGTCCCAGTCCATGCCCCCCGCCGAGAGCAACAACACGATCAAGATCAGCCAGCGTACGATTGCGCATATAGATTCCTGGAGTCAGATTATCCGCGCTACAGTAGCGCAAATTGCGGGGAAACAGCAATTAACCTGCCAATATTGAGGATACAAACTATTTTCTTCTACCTCTAAAGGACGATGCACGCTATGCCTCCCTGATGATATACATCAAAGTAAAACCGCCATTTTCCCTTATTCTGTAGCGAAATGGCACGATTATGGCGCTATATACATGATTACATAGCGAAAACTGTGAATGGTAAAAGTTTCATTTACACGCTAGTATCGGCGTAACCACTAAACACTCTAGCCTCTGCACCTGGGTCAACTGATACGGTGCTTTGGCCGTGACAATGCTCGTAAAGATTGCCACCAGGGCGAAGGAAGAAATGACTTCGCCTCCCGTATCTGGAAAGGTGTACATGGCTTCACAACTGACTGATGCATTTGCGCGTAAGTTTTACTACTTGCGCCTGTCAATTACCGATGTGTGTAACTTTCGTTGCACCTACTGCCTGCCGGATGGCTACAAACCGAGCGGCGTCACCAATAAAGGCTTTCTTACCGTCGATGAAATTCGCCGGGTTACGCGCGCCTTTGCCAGTCTGGGCACCGAAAAAGTCCGTCTGACGGGGGGAGAGCCGTCTTTACGCCGCGACTTTACCGATATCATCGCCGCTGTGCGAGAAAACGACGCTATCCGCCAGATTGCGGTCACCACCAATGGTTACCGTCTGGAACGCGACGTGGCGAACTGGCGCGATGCTGGCCTTACTGGCATTAACGTCAGCGTCGATAGCCTCGATGCTCGCCAGTTTCATGCCATTACCGGGCAGGACAAATTCAACCAGGTCATGGCGGGGATTGACGCCGCATTTGAGGCTGGTTTTGAGAAGGTCAAAGTCAATACCGTGCTGATGCGTGATGTTAATCATCACCAGCTCGACACCTTTCTGAACTGGATCCAGCATCGTCCCATCCAGCTGCGTTTCATCGAACTGATGGAAACGGGCGAGGGCAGCGAGCTCTTCCGTAAGCATCACATCTCTGGTCAGGTTTTGCGTGACGAGCTACTGCGTCGCGGCTGGATACATCAATTACGTCAACGCAGCGACGGTCCCGCGCAAGTCTTTTGTCATCCGGATTACGCCGGAGAGATTGGCCTTATCATGCCGTATGAAAAAGACTTCTGCGCCACTTGCAACCGTCTGCGCGTCTCCTCCATTGGTAAACTCCATCTCTGCCTGTTTGGTGAAGGCGGCGTTAACCTGCGCGATCTGCTGGAAGACGATACCCAGCAACAGGCGCTGGAAGCGCGTATTTCAGCGGCGCTGCGGGAGAAAAAACAGACTCATTTCCTGCATCAAAACAACGCCGGTATTACGCAAAACTTATCGTACATTGGCGGTTAAAACGTCAAAAGGAGAGATCAGATGAGTCAGGTAAGCACTGAATTTATCCCGACCCGTATTGCTATTCTTACGGTTTCTAATCGTCGCGGTGAAGAAGACGATACCTCCGGTCACTATCTGCGCGATTCGGCGCTGGAAGCGGGCCATCATGTTGTCGATAAAGCCATTGTGAAAGAAAACCGCTACGCTATTCGCGCTCAGGTTTCTACGTGGATCGCCAGCGACGATGTACAAGTGGTGTTAATTACTGGTGGTACTGGGCTGACCGAAGGCGATCAGGCACCTGAAGCGTTGTTACCGTTGTTCGACCGTGAAGTTGAAGGTTTCGGCGAAGTATTCCGTATGTTGTCGTTCGAAGAGATAGGCACTTCAACATTGCAATCTCGTGCGGTAGCGGGCGTCGCTAACAAAACGCTGATTTTCGCTATGCCCGGTTCAACCAAAGCGTGCCGTACCGCCTGGGAAAATATCATCGCGCCGCAACTGGATGCTCGTACGCGTCCGTGTAATTTCCATCCACATTTGAAGAAATAAGTATGTCGCAACTGACCCATATCAACGCCGCTGGCGAAGCGCACATGGTGGATGTCTCCGCGAAAGCGGAAACTGTACGTGAAGCGCGCGCCGAAGCCTTTGTCACCATGCGCAGCGAGACGCTGGCGATGATTATTGATGGTCGCCACCACAAAGGCGACGTATTTGCCACAGCGCGTATTGCCGGTATTCAGGCTGCAAAACGCACATGGGATCTGATCCCGCTGTGTCACCCGCTGATGCTCAGCAAAGTTGAAGTCAATTTACAGGCCGAGCCGGAGCACAATCGGGTTCGTATAGAAACCTTATGCCGTCTGACCGGAAAAACCGGTGTCGAAATGGAAGCATTAACCGCAGCCTCCGTGGCGGCGCTGACCATCTACGACATGTGCAAAGCGGTGCAAAAAGATATGGTGATTGGTCCGGTACGTTTGCTGGCAAAGAGCGGCGGCAAATCAGGTGACTTTAAGGTGGAAGCGGATGATTAACGTTCTTTTTTTCGCCCAGGTGCGCGAGTTGGTGGGAACGGATGCTACCGAAGTGGCTGCGGATTTCCCAACCGTAGAAGCCTTACGCCAGCACCTGGCGGCGCAGAGCGAGCGCTGGGCGCTGGCGCTGGAAGATGGCAAATTGCTGGCTGCCGTCAACCAGACGCTGGTGAGTTTTGACCATCCGCTGACTGATGGTGACGAAGTAGCTTTCTTCCCGCCAGTGACCGGAGGCTAAAATGGCAGAAACCAAAATTGTTGTCGGCCCGCAGCCGTTCAGCGTAGGAGAAGAGTACCCGTGGTTGGCTGAGCGTGATGAAGACGGTGCGGTAGTCACCTTTACCGGTAAGGTGCGCAACCATAACCTGGGCGACAGCGTCAAAGCATTAACCCTCGAACATTATCCGGGGATGACTGAAAAAGCACTGGCAGAAATTGTCGATGAAGCGCGTAACCGCTGGCCGCTGGGGCGCGTCACGGTGATTCATCGCATCGGCGAATTATGGCCAGGTGACGAAATTGTTTTTGTCGGTGTCACCAGTGCGCATCGCAGCAGTGCGTTTGAGGCCGGGCAGTTTATTATGGACTATCTCAAAACTCGTGCACCGTTCTGGAAGCGCGAAGCCACGCCGGAAGGCGACCGCTGGGTCGAAGCTCGGGAAAGCGATCAGCAGGCGGCAAAACGCTGGTAGTTTTTTGTTAGCCGGATAAGGCACCGCTGCGTCCGGCAATTTCACCGCTCAGTACATGCGTTTACGCTACGTCGATGCACGGCCCTATCATTTTTGCAGTATCCTTAAGATATTCCTTATATCTTCAGGAGATCGTCATGGACAGATTCCCACGTTCTGATTCAATCGTACAACCCCGTGCCAGCCTGCAAACCTATATGGCGCAAGTCTATGGCTGGATGACCGTTGGCTTGTTGCTGACCGCGTTTGTTGCCTGGTATGCGGCTAATTCCGCGGCTGTGATGGAGCTGTTGTTCACTAACCGTGTCTTTTTAATCGGTCTGATCATTGCGCAATTAGCACTGGTTATTGTGTTATCAGCGATGATTCAAAAGTTGAGCGCTGGTGTAACGACGATGCTCTTTATGCTTTATTCAACGCTGACTGGTCTTACGCTTTCCAGTATTTTCATTGTCTATACTGCCGCTTCGATCGCCAGTACTTTCGTCGTTACTGCCGGGATGTTCGGCGCCATGAGCCTGTATGGTTACACCACGAAGCGCGATTTAAGTGGTTTTGGCAATATACTGTTTATGGCGTTGATCGGTATTGTGCTGGCATCGCTGGTCAATTTCTGGCTGAAAAGCGAAGCATTGATGTGGGCAGTCACCTACATCGGCGTAATTGTCTTTGTCGGCCTGACCGCCTATGACACTCAGAAATTGAAAAACATGGGTGAGCAGATTGATACCCGCGACACATCAAACCTGCGCAAATATTCCATTCTTGGCGCATTAACCTTATATCTGGACTTCATCAACCTGTTCCTGATGTTGCTGCGGATCTTCGGCAACCGCCGTTAACTTCGTTTCTAATTCTCTGAATCCCGGCCTGGCGTCGGGATTTTTTCGGAATTTATAAAGGCGATTTCGCTCATTTACATGAGAATTGAATCGCCACAAATGCCAGACTATGTCCACTGCACAATTTCAGGGACAGATAACGCATTTGAACAGACGATCCACTGCTACTCAATTACAGCAAATAAGCGCTTCGCACAGCAAAATGCTGTCCCTCATTTGGTGGTTAACAGCTGCTGGAGTATGGGCTACGGCAGGCTGTGCCTGGATATTTCAGCACTTGCATTGGGGCTATTCACAAGATTCCCCTGGTGCGTTTATCTTCGCTTTTGCTGTGTTGATAATAGGTGGTCTCTGGTTAAACTACGCCCTGAAAAGACTCAATGCATCAGGCGCATGTCTGGTCTATCTGCTAATAATTCTGCTTATTGGCTTTCTCTTCGCCAGCCTTTTTACCTTTTCGGGCATAGCGACGGTAATGGGAATTACAGGAGGGATGTTTGCCGCAATGGCGCTAATTTGCTGTTGTACTAATAGGGTTATCCCACCGGTTAGACAGTTATGCTTATATATATTCTGTGGCTTGAGTATTGCTATTGTTGTTAACCTGACTCTTACCAGCCGTTTTTCCGTGTGGTTAATGAGTATTCTGACAGTAGTTGTTTGGGGCATTACGGCTGCCTGTGAAGCAACAACACTGGAAGATTTGATCCGTGTTGCTGACAACTCTGAAATTTCAGGTTCTCTTCGCGGTCTCGTTCCTGGGGCAATAATTCTCTATTTCAGTATTTTAAGCATCCTCTTTAGGATTACTGTAACAGTTCTTTATTTTATTAATGGTTTAGTGTGGTGGTAGTGCGAATTGATGAGTTTTATTACGTTAATTGGAATAGATATTGATATTTAACTTAAGGATACAGAAATAATGGCAACGCGCTCATCAAATAACATAGCTAATGATTTCCTACGCGAGGCGAGAATATTAAACGGCATATGGCTCATTACCGCTTTAGGTTTGGTGGCAAACGCAGGACTGGCCTGGATAGCAAAGCATCTCGAAATCACGGCAACAAAATATGATTCACCGCCAATGTATGTCACCATAGGATTCTTATTACTTTGTATGTATGGCTTAAGCATGGATATCAACAAGATAAATGCAGTCATAGCAGGCGTAATATATCTGTTTTTACTCTCTTTGGTAGCGATTGTCGTTGCAAGTTTAGTCCCTGTACCTGCCATTATCGTCGTGTTCAGCACTGCCGGATCGATGTTCTTAATCAGTATGCTGGCAGGTATATTGTTTAAATTTGATCCTGGTTCTCACCGTTTTATCATTATGATGACGTTAACAGGGTTGGCCCTGGTAATCATCGTGAATGCCACATTAATGAGTGAACGACCCATTTGGGTAATAAGTTGCTTAATGATTGTCTTATGGTCAGGCATTATCTCGCATGGACGAAATAAGCTCCTTGAACTGACAGGAAAAAGCCATAGTGAAGAATTATGGAGTTCGGTTCGTTGTGCTTTTATAGGTGCATTAACACTCTATTACTATTTTATCGGCTTCTTTGGTATACTTGCAGCAATAGTTATAACGATTTTTTGGCAAAAGCATACTCGATTCCATATTTAACGCACTTTCGGCTCACGTTTAGAAAGGTAGTATCTGAAATACAATAGAGAGGAATGTCATGCAGTTAGTTTGTACCATCGATAATAAATATGTGGATAAGTTTATGGCTATTCTGCTTTCAGGAATTTTACATTCACTCAAAGAAGGTTCAATAACTATAGATGAATCTGAATTACTTGTTTTTAGACCTTTTATTTCCAGACTTTTGCACAAAAATGGTTGTGATAAAGAGTTAATAGATATAATTGATCTAGGTTGTGAGTTTGAAGATATTGAGTCATTAGTCCCTGAGCATTTTGATGCTGCAATAAAAAACTTAATATCCAAAACAAGTGATTTTACATATACAAAAAAAGATACTTATCCCATGAGTGATGAAATGGAAAACGTGGTTTCCTTTGAATTTAGCAATAATGAGAATTTGCAGAGTGTTTAAAGATAAAACTGTCGCAGCAGATATCAGTGCATTAATGCTTGAGATTGGTGCAAAATTAGATAATTCCGTTTCACTTGTTCAGAGAAGTTGCGATGAATCTGAGCTTAATATTTATCAGGCCGCCGTTGGTGAAATTATGGGGTGCATGCTAATTGACATAATGAACCCCATTTATAAACAGCATCCCGAACTTAAACCCAAAGAACTTAACTGAACTTCACATCGCCGCTTCATTTTTCGCCCGTAACTTCTTCGCCTGGCTTTCCAGTCCACCTTTTTGGCGTAGACCACCAGCAACACAATCATCGCGATAAAAAACAGCCAGGTGAGGAGTTTCTTTGCTAAGCGCCAGCGCGGGTGTGATTTACTCATCAGGGTTTTACCCCCGTGTTTTCAGTTTCTATCCGATCCTGAGTTTCCATTGTCGGTTGTGCGGGGGGATCAACCTGCGCCAGACGTGGTGTGTGCGCCGGAAGCCAGCCGACCAGCGCCGGGAAATGGCGTAAAAAGTGGAATGCCAGCACGCTTTTGGTCAGGTTCCACCAGGTGCGTTTCGGCAGCATACTTTCATCCACTTGCTGGCAGTCGGCAGCGATGATGCCGTTCAGATTATCGCGCAGCGTCTGGTTAAAATGACGATCGTGGATGATCACATTTGCTTCGAGATTCAGTGACAAACTGAGCGGATCGAGATTACTGGACCCTACCGTCGCCCAGTGATCGTCCATCAATGCCACTTTGCCGTGGAGCGGGCGGCGACGGTACTCAAACACCTGAACGCCGCCTTTAATCAGATAGTTATACAGCAAGCGTGCGCCGACTCTGACAATGGGCATATCCGGTTCGCCCTGAATGATCAGTTTGATCCGTACCCCGCGGCGGGCAGCTTTACGCAAGGCGTGTAAAAATCGATAGCCGGGGAAGAAGTAGGCGTTGGCGACAATGACTTCCCGCTGCGCCTGAGTGAGCATTTTCAGATAGTGGCGTTCGATATCATCGCGATGTTCTTCGTTATCGCGCCAGACCAGCAATACCTGCGCTTCTCCTGGCTGGCGGTTCTCTTCCGCTTTATGATGATGTCGCCACCAGCGTCGTGCCGCGCTCTGTCCTGGCAGGTTTTCCAGCTCAAATTGCAGAATATCTTCGACAATCGGCCCTTCGAGGCGCACCGCGTAATCTTGTTTAGCTTCTGGACCGTAGCTGGACATATGCTCTGCAGAGTAATTCAGCCCGCCAATAAAGGCGATACGCGCGTCGATCACCACAATTTTGCGATGCATCCGGCGAAACACATTGGTGCGCATGCCGAACAGGCGAGGGCGGGGATCGTAGTAGCGAAATACCACGCCAGCTGCCGTCAGTTCATTGACAAACTCATCGCTGAGATCCGGCGAACCGTAGCCATCCAGCAAGACTTCCGCTTTTACCCCGCGTTGCGCGGCTGCCAGTAGCGCCGCATGCAGCTGTTTGCCGACGTCATCCTCAAACCAGATAAACGTTTCAAGAATGATGCGTTCTTGTGCCTCGCCAATCGCTTTAAACACTGCGGGATAATACTGCTCGCCATTTTCCAGCAACTGGATCTTATTGCCTTCGCGCCAGCGACATTTCATAAATGAATCTCCGTACTTAAAGGGGCATGATCAGAAAGGTGTCGCCAGATCCGCAGCGGTAACGCGGTTGGCGCACTGGCGCTGGCATTTTTGACGTAGATCCTGTCCAGACGTAGTAGAGGAAATTGCACCGGAAACGTGCGCGCCGGACGTCCGTGGGCGTGGGTAAATATCTCATCCAGCCCGGCACGGACCTTTAATGGATGATTAGCTTTTTGCCGCCAGTCGTTGAAATCACCCGCGACCAATGTCGGTTCGCCGTCCGGCAGCTCATTCACCCACTCGGCGAGCATCGCAAGCTGCGCCTGACGGTGCGCCTCACGCAGGCCCAGATGTACGCACATCACATGAATCGCTTTCCCGGTCATCGGCGGCACAATGCGGCAGTAGAGCACGCCGCGCTTTTCCGCACCATCGACCGAAACATCACGATTCTCATAATGTTCAATGGGATAGCGCGACAGTACGGCGTTGCCGTGATGCCCTTGCGGGTATACGGCATTGCGACCGTAGGCAAAATCGTTCCACATGGTGTCGGCGAGAAACTCGTAGTGCGAGGTATCGGGCCAGTTGTCCACATGCAGCGGATGAACTTCGTGCGCGCCCATCACTTCCTGCAGGCAAACAATATCGGCGCTGACGGTGCGCACGGCGTCGCGCAATTCCGGCAAAATGAAGCGTCGGTTAAACGCGGTAAAGCCTTTGTGAATATTGATGGTGAGCACCTTGAACGAAAAATGTTGTGTTTGATCGGGCATAATTTTCCTGTCTTTGCCTCTTATCTCATTGAAATAGTGTAGTCGGCGTCACAAAAAGGTGCGGTCTTACGGAATTTTCCGTAAAGTTCGGTACTCTGAGTAAGTAGAGATAAATTCTTCAGGAGAGAAGCCATGAAGTGGCAACAACGTGTTCGTGTCGCAACGGGTCTAAGTTGCTGGCAGATTATGTTGCATTTACTGGTAGTGGCGCTGCTGGTTGTGGGCTGGATGAGTAAGACTCTGGTTCATGTCGGCGTGGGATTATGCGCACTGTATTGTGTCACGGTAGTGATGATGCTGGTGTTTCAGCGCCACCCTGAGCAACGCTGGCGTGAGGTGGCAGACGTACTGGAAGAGCTGACCACCACCTGGTATTTTGGCGCGGCACTGATTGTGCTGTGGCTGTTATCCCGCGTACTGGAAAACAACTTTTTGCTGGCCATTGCAGGGCTGGCAATCCTTGCCGGCCCGGCGGTAGTGTCTTTGCTTGCGAAAGATAAGAAGTTACATCACCTTACGTCTAAACATCGCGTACGCCGCTGACCCTGTCGTGGCCGTTATCACCAGTAGCGGCCACAAACTATTCCACACAATATCCAGACTCGCATCCTTCAAATAAATCTGCTTGGTAATGTCCGTAAAGTGGCGAATAGGGTTAATCCACGTCAGGTTTTGCAGCCACACAGGCATGTTCTCCACCGGCGAAACGTAACCGGAAAGGAGAATAGCGGGCATCATAAAGACAAACACGCCGATAAACGCCTGCTGTTGTGTTGAACAGAGTGATGAAATCAACAGACCGAATCCCACCAGCGATAAACCGTAAATCACCATCGTAAAGTAGAACAGTGCCAGCGATCCGGCGAAGGGGATTTGATACGCCCAGATACCAATCGCCAGCACAATGGTGGCCTGGAAGGTGGCGACAATTAATGCCGGTACGGCTTTGCCGATGAATATCTGCCAGGTGGTGAGCGGCGAAACCAGTAGCTGATCGAGCGTACCTTGTTCACGTTCGCGGGCGACGGAAAGTGAAGTGACGATCATTACGCCGATAGTGGTGATCATGGCGATTAGCGACGGCACCACAAACCATTTGTAGTCGAGATTCGGGTTATACCAGTTGCGTACCACCAGCTCGCTGTTGTTTGGCTTCGGTTTTCCTTCCAGCAACTCCTGCTGATAATTTTTGACGATCTGTTGCAGGTAGTTGGCGGCGATTTGCGCGCTGTTGGAGTTACGCCCGTCGAGAATTAACTGCAACGGCGCGGTCTGGAAGGTATCCAGTTTGCGCGAGAAGTCAGCCGGGAAACGCACCAGCAGTAACGCCTTTTGTGTGTCGATGGTTGGGCGGATCTCCTGTGGGCTTTTCAGCAACAGCACATGGGTAAAGGCGCTGGCGCGGGCAAAACGCTGGGGCAGTTCTACTGAGTGCTCGCCGTTATCTTCATCGTAGATGGCGATGGTGGCGTTGGTCACTTCCAGCGTGGCGGCGAACGGGAACAGGATCACCTGAATCAGCACGGGTAAAATCAGAATCGCGCGGGTTTGCGGTTCGCGCAGCAGCGACTGCAACTCTTTGCGGATTAACGTCCATAAACGATGAAACATGCTCTTCTCCCTAATCCAGCCGACGTTTGGTTTTCAGCCACGTCAGGCCGATAAACATCACCGCCGAAGCGATCAAAAACAGCACGTTCACCACCAGCACCACTGGAATATTCCCGGCGAGGAACAGGCTTTGCAGAGTGCTGACGAAATAACGTGCGGGAATAATGTACGTCACCGCGCGGATCACTGCGGGCATACTGTCGATCTGAAAAATAAAGCCGGAAAGCATAATCGACGGCAGGAAAGCGGCGTTCAGAGCGACCTGAGCGGCGTTGAACTGGTTGCGGGTAATCGTGGAAATCAGCAGCCCCATCCCCAGGGTACTGAGTAAAAACAGGCTGGAGATAAAAAACAGAATCAGCAGCGACCCGCGATACGGCACGCCGAGAATAAACACCGACACCAGCATACACAGCAGCATCGCCAGCATGCCGAGAAAGTAATAAGGGATCAGCTTACACAGCAGCAGTTCCGTGCGGGTAATCTCCGTAGAGAGCAAAGCCTCCATAGTGCCGCGCTCCCATTCCCGCGCCACCACCAGCGAGGTGAGAATGGCGCCGATGACCGTCATGATAATGGTCACCGCACCGGGGATAATAAAGTGCTGGCTAATCGCCGCTGGGTTAAACCAGTAGCGGGTTTGTACATCAATAAGCGGTTCAAAAGTCTGCCCGTTATCCTCCGCTCGCTGCATTTGCCAGATCTGCCAGATCCCTTCGACATACCCCTGCACAAAGTTGGCGGTATTCGGCTCACTGCCGTCGGTGATCACCTGAATCGGTGCGGTGGCGTTGGCGCGCTCCATCTGTTCGGCGAAATCCACGGGAATCACCACCAGACCACGAATTTTCCCTGCCTGCATTTTGGCGATCAGTTCCTGTCGGTTATCGCTGATGGAGGCGTCAATATAGGGCGAACCGGTCATGGTGTGGGTGAAATCCAGCGCCGCTTCGCTACGCTGTTCCAGCAAAATTCCGACGCGCAGCTTGCTGGAGTCGAGGTTAATGCCATAACCAAAAATAAACAGCAGCAACAGCGGGATCACCACCGCAATCAGCCAGCTACTCGGATCGCGAACGATCTGCCGCGTCTCTTTGACGCACAGCGCCCGTACGCGACGCCAGGACAGGATCGGATTACTCATTGTTATGCTCCTTATCCCAGTTGTGGATCAACTGAATAAAGGCCTGCTCCATGGTGGGATCGGGTTGCTCATCGTTAGCCGACAGTGCTTTCAAATCATCCGGCGTACCGCTGGCAATCAGCTTCCCACGGTACACCAGGCCGATACGGTCGCAATATTCCGCTTCATCCATAAAGTGGGTGGTAACCATCACCGTGACGCCTTTCTCTACCATGCTGTTGATGTGCAGCCAGAACTCGCGGCGGGTGAGGGGATCGACGCCGGAAGTGGGTTCATCGAGAAACAGAATGTCCGGTTCATGCATCAGCGAACAGGCCAGCGCCAGCCGCTGTTTAAAACCTAAGGGCAGTTCATCGGTGGCGTGGGAGGCGATACTTTTCAGACCAAATGCTTCGCTCATACGGGAGATTTTTTCATTCTGCGCCCGACCGCGTAAGCCATACACACCAGAGAAAAAGCGTAAATTCTGGTCGACCGTCAGGTTGCCGTAGAGCGAAAACTTTTGCGCCATATAGCCGAGATGCTGGCGCGCTTTACCGGAACTCTCTTTCAGATCCATTCCCAGCACCAGCGCCTGGCCGGAGGTCGGTACCAGCAAACCGCACATCATCTTAAAGGTGGTCGATTTCCCCGCGCCGTTTGGCCCCAGCAAACCAAAAATCTCTCCACGTTTAACGGCAAAGTTAACGTGATCGGTGGCGGCAAAATCGCCAAACTTCTTGGTTAGTTCTTTCGCTTCGATCATCGTCTCGTCGGGTGTGCCTTCTACCGTATGTAATATTGCGCCCAGCGGCGATTCTGAGGTTCCGGCACCGCCCAGCAAATCAATAAACGCATCTTCAAAACGCGGCGTAGTTTCGTTGATATTGATTTCCGGCATCCCGTCGGCATGGCGAATATCATCTGGTGTGGCCTCTTTTTTGAGGATCAGACGTACCGATTTCCCCTGAATCATGCCGTCGCTGACCTGCGGCAGTTTCAAGGTGCGTTGTAGCAGTTTGCGGTTGCCCTCGTGTGGACTGGTCATCAGAAAGCTACGTCCGGCCATAGTTTGCGTCAGGGCCGTCGGTTCTCCCTGATACAGCAGCTCGCCTTCGTTCATCAGTAACACGTCACGGCACTGCTCGGCTTCGTCAAGATACGAGGTGCTCCAGAGGATTAACATCCCTTCGCCTGCCAGCTCATGCACCATCTGCCACAGTTCGCGCCGTGAGATAGGGTCAACGCCGACGCCGGGTTCATCGAGCAGCAACACTTTCGGTTCACCCACCAGCGTACAGGCCAGCCCCAGTTTCTGTTTCATACCGCCGGAGAGCTTGCCCGCCAGGCGCCCGGTAAATGGGCCGAGGGACGTAAACTCCAGCAGGCGAGCAAAAGTTTGCTTCCGCGCTTCACCGGTGACGCTGCGCAAATCCGCGTACAGATTGAGGTTCTCCATCACCGTGAGATCTTCATACAGACCGAATTTCTGCGGCATATAGCCGAGAACGGCGTGCAACGCGCCGTCGTTTTTGATCGGATCAAAGCCAATCACCGTGGCATTGCCGCTATCAGGTTTCAGTAATCCCGCGAGCATCCGCATCAGCGTGGTTTTACCTGCGCCATCCGGCCCTACCAGCCCCGTCACATAACCAGCATGAATGGTACAGTCGAGCGGTGCGACAGCGGGCTTGACCATGCCCGGAAAGCGTTTTTCCAGACCGTTCAGCGTAATAACGGCATCATTCATGACCTGCCTCGTCACCGAATTGTACCGTCACTGGCATTCCCTGGCGTAACGCATCATCGGCATCGGTCACCACAATACGCAGGCGATAGACGAGGTCGGTACGCAGATCCGGCGTTTCGACGGTTTTCGGGGTAAATTCAGCCGTTGGTGAAACGAAGCCAATCTGCCCGTGATACGGTTTGTCCGGGCGACCATCGGTATAAAGCAGCACTTTGCGCCCCGGCTGCGCCTGATCGAGATTACGTTCGTTAACATAAGCGCGGACCCATACCGGTCGCGTCAGCGAAACGGTAAACACCGTGCCGCCTTCATTGAGTACCGTGCCAGGTTCAACCGC
The DNA here is from genome assembly GCF_002965065.1 of Escherichia sp. MOD1-EC7003. Classification (GTDB taxonomy): domain Bacteria; phylum Pseudomonadota; class Gammaproteobacteria; order Enterobacterales; family Enterobacteriaceae; genus Escherichia. The sequence goes on along the minus strand of NZ_PTRE01000031.1, from coordinate 31,899 downwards.
GCGGGTTAACAGCGTGCCATCAGAGGGGGCTATCAACGTTGAGTCCTGCAAATTCAACTCTGCCTGTGCCAGTTGCGCCTGTGCCTGTTCGAGGCTGGCTTTCGCCTGGGCGATGTCCTGTTCACGGTTACCGGAGCGATACTGACGCAATTTATCCTGTGCTGACTTCAGCGTTGCCTGTGCCTGGTCGCGCGAGGAGCGGGCATTTTCCAGGTCATTTGCCGAAATGGTGCGGCTTTTCCAAAGCCCTTGCTGGCGGGTATAGAAATTCTGCGCATAGTCATACGCGGCTTGTGCCTGTTTCACCGCTGCGGCGGCCTGAGCGATTTCTTCATCGCGATACCCGGCAAGCATCAGGTCATACTGCGCCTGAGCCACTGAAACGCCCGCTTTTGCCTGCATCAGGGCAATTTCATATGGTTTATGATCCAGTTCGCCCAGCACCTGGCCCGCTTTGATTGCATCACCTTCGTCTACCGCCAGCGACTCAACGCGACCACCGACACGGAAGCTAAGATTCACCGTACGAATATCCACGTTGCCATACAGCGTCAGGCCGTTGTCCTGGCGGCTTTGATACCACCAGTAGCCTCCGGCAACCACGGCGGCAAGTACCACTACCGCCAGTCCAATCACGACAGGTTTTTTCATCACTACAAACTCCTTTGCGATAATCCTTGCAAAATCAGGTCGATATGACAGGTCACCGTCTGGTTAATCAGTTCGGTCTTTTCTTCATCGAACGCGGTCCAGCCGGTACGTAACAGAATGGTTTCTTTGCCAAGACGAAACGCCAGAATCTCGCCAATCAGCGCATGGGTATGAAGGATCATGCGAGTGTCGCTGGCATCGCAGCCGGTCCAGGCGGCAATCAGGCGTGTAAGGTGGCTGTGTAGCGGACTAATCACCTGTTCGTGCACCAGGTGGTAGGCTGCCGTGGGAGAGAGCTGCTCACGGGAGATAAACTTGCTGAGGTTGACGGTGTCATCCTGGGTGAGCAGCTTAATCATATTCCTGCAGGCACGAAGGATCAGTTCACGGATTGCCGCCCGATCCGGCTGAGGTTGTGCGAACAAACGTTCGGCCTCTTCCGCGTGCGGACGGAACTGCTCGCCAATAAAATCGGCAATCCACTGGGCGCAGGCGAGGTACAAATCTTCTTTCGAACCGAAGTAGTAGGTGATAGCAGCGATATTCTGTCCGGCCTGGGCGGCTATTTCGCGGGTGGTGGCGTTCATTCCGTATTCACCAAACTGCGCCAGTGCGGCGGCAATCAGCTGTTTTTTCGCCTGTTCACCCTTGATTGTCATGGCAGGATTATTCATCAGACAGTCCATTCTTAATCAAATGATTGATTAAGACTATGTCTCCTTATTGGAGTTGTCCAGTATGGCTAAGAATTTTAGCTGCACCAGTCACAAGGATAATTTATGCGCTGCGTCACAAAAACTGCTACACTCCGCCCCCTCATGACATTGTGGTTTTTGTCATTTTCCTTTTCAGTATCTCCCTGAAAACTACACCGGTAACGGTCGGGGCGGTTCGGAGTAGTTATGTCTTTCGATTCTTTGGGTTTAAGCCCTGATATCCTGCGCGCCGTTGCCGAGCAAGGTTACCGTGAACCCACCCCTATTCAGCAGCAGGCGATCCCTGCGGTGCTGGAAGGCCGCGACCTGATGGCCAGCGCCCAGACCGGCACCGGCAAAACAGCAGGCTTTACGCTGCCGTTGTTGCAACACCTGATCACTCGCCAGCCGCATGCCAAAGGGCGTCGTCCGGTACGTGCGCTCATTCTTACCCCAACCCGTGAACTGGCTGCACAGATTGGCGAAAACGTCCGTGATTACAGCAAATACCTGAATATTCGTTCGCTGGTGGTGTTTGGTGGCGTGAGCATTAACCCGCAAATGATGAAGCTGCGCGGCGGCGTTGATGTGCTGGTGGCAACGCCGGGGCGTTTGTTGGACCTGGAACATCAGAATGCGGTAAAACTCGATGGCATCGAAATTTTGGTACTGGATGAAGCCGACCGTATGCTTGACATGGGCTTTATTCACGATATCCGCCGCGTGCTGGCAAAACTGCCTGCAAAGCGCCAGAACCTGTTGTTCTCCGCAACGTTCTCTGACGATATTAAAAACCTGGCAGAAAAACTGCTGCACAACCCGCTGGAAATCGAAGTTGCACGCCGCAATACCGCTTCTGATCAGGTGACCCAGCACGTTCACTTTGTCGATAAGAAGCGCAAACGCGAATTGCTGTCGCACATGATTGGTAAAGGGAACTGGCAGCAGGTGCTGGTCTTTACCCGTACCAAACACGGTGCTAACCATCTGGCTGAACAGCTTAATAAAGATGGCATCCGCAGTGCGGCGATCCACGGTAATAAATCGCAAGGTGCGCGTACTCGTGCACTGGCTGATTTTAAATCGGGCGATATTCGTGTTCTGGTGGCAACTGACATCGCTGCACGCGGTCTGGATATCGAAGAGTTGCCGCACGTCGTCAACTATGAACTGCCAAACGTACCTGAAGATTATGTCCACCGTATCGGGCGTACCGGTCGCGCGGCAGCCACCGGTGAAGCGTTGTCGCTGGTGTGTGTTGATGAACACAAACTGCTGCGCGACATCGAAAAACTGCTGAAAAAAGAGATCCCACGCATTGCGATTCCGGGCTATGAGCCGGACCCGTCAATCAAGGCCGAACCGATCCAGAATGGTCGCCAGCAACGTGGCGGGGGGCGTGGTCAACAGCAACCACGCCGTGGAGAAGATGGCGCGAAGTCTGGTAACGCAAAGCCCGCAGAAAAACCGTCTCGTCGCCTTGGTGATGGCAAACCGGCAGGCGAACAACAACGGCGTCGCCGTCCGCGTAAACCTGCCGCTGCGCAGTAATCTTTTATGCCGGGATATGCCCGGCATCTGAGACTGATGACAAACGCAAAACTGCCTGATGCGCTACGCTTATCAGGCCTACATGATTCCTGCAATATATTGAATATGCACGATTTTGTAGGCCGGATAAGGCGTTCACGCCGCATCCGGCATGAACAACAAGCACTTGTCAGCAATTTGAGAACACGGCAAAAAGATTTCTCTGTTTTATCGCCCACAAGCCGCCCGATGCGTTACTTCTCCGCAGCCAATTGTTCGCGCAACTCCATTAAAAGGTAGCCCAGACGATTCTTCCCCTGACCATTACCGCCATCTCCCCAGTACGCATCATTTTCTGTATGCTCAACCAGTTTCGCTGACGCGGTTGCCAGCAGGAGCGCGCGCAGTTCTACGTGTCTGCCTGATGCGCTACGCTTATCAGGCCTACATGATTCCTGCAATATATTGAATATGCACGATTTTGTAGGCCGGATAAGGCGTTCACGCCGCATCCGGCATGAACAGGCAACCACGGGCGAGGAAATGCATGACGTGTTTGATCCTTTGTGCTCGAACGGGCATTAAACTGCATTATGTTGGTGGTTATTGCGAGCCGCTTTCCAGAAACAGAAAAACCATTACCCCTGAAAACCGAAAAATGCCACAATATTGGCTGTTTATACAGTATTTCAGGTTTTCTCATGGCATTGACTATTGCGCTTAAAGCGCAAATTGCCGCCTGGTATAAGGCGCTTCAGGAACAGATCCCCGACTTTATTCCCCGTGCGCCGCAGCGGCAGATGATTGCGGACGTGGCCAAAACGCTGGCCGGAGAAGAAGGGCGGCATCTGGCGATTGAAGCACCCACCGGCGTTGGGAAAACGCTCTCCTATTTGATCCCCGGCATCGCCATTGCCCGCGAAGAGCAAAAAACGCTGGTGGTGAGTACCGCTAACGTAGCGTTGCAGGATCAGATCTACAGCAAAGATTTACCGCTGCTGAAAAAGATCATTCCCGATCTTAAATTCACCGCTGCTTTCGGGCGTGGGCGCTACGTTTGCCCGCGTAACCTGACGGCGCTCGCCAGTACTGAACCCACGCAACAGGATCTGCTGGCGTTTCTTGACGACGAGCTGACGCCGAACACTCAGGAAGAGCAAAAACGTTGTGCGAAGCTCAAGGGCGATCTCGATACTTATAAATGGGATGGTCTGCGTGATCATACTGATATCGCTATAGATGACGATCTCTGGCGTCGTTTAAGTACCGACAAAGCCAGCTGCCTCAACCGCAACTGTTATTACTATCGCGAATGCCCGTTTTTTGTCGCTCGCCGGGAAATTCAGGAAGCCGAAGTTGTCGTGGCAAACCATGCGCTGGTGATGGCGGCGATGGAAAGCGAAGCAGTATTGCCGGACGCGAAAAATTTGCTGCTGGTGCTGGATGAAGGTCATCACCTACCGGATGTAGCGCGGGATGCGCTGGAAATGAGCGCCGAAATTACCGCGCCGTGGTATCGGCTGCAGCTGGACTTGTTCACGAAACTGGTCGCTACCTGCATGGAGCAGTTTCGCCCGAAGACGATCCCACCGCTGGCGATCCCTGAACGTTTGAATGCGCATTGTGAAGAGTTGTATGAGCTTATCGCCTCTTTAAACAACATTCTCAATCTCTATATGCCTGCCGGACAGGAGGCAGAGCACCGTTTTGCGATGGGCGAATTGCCTGATGAAGTGCTGGAGATCTGCCAGCGGCTGGCAAAACTCACCGAGATGCTGCGTGGTCTGGCAGAGTTATTTCTTAACGATTTAAGTGAGAAAACCGGTAGTCACGACATTGTGCGTCTGCATCGCTTGATTTTGCAGATGAACCGCGCGTTGGGGATGTTCGAGGCGCAAAGCAAGCTCTGGCGGTTGGCTTCACTGGCGCAATCATCCGGTGCGCCAGTGACCAAATGGGCGACGCGGGAAGAGCGCGACGGGCAGCTACATCTCTGGTTTAACTGTGTAGGTATTCGCGTCAGCGATCAACTGGAACGCCTGCTGTGGCGCAGTATTCCGCACATTATTGTCACCTCCGCGACGTTGCGTTCGCTGAACAGTTTTTCGCGTTTGCAGGAGATGAGCGGGCTGAAAGAGAAAGCGGGCGATCGCTTTGTGGCGCTGGACTCGCCCTTTAACCACTGTGAACAGGGCAAAATTGTTATTCCCCGGATGCGCTTTGAGCCTTCCATCGATAACGAAGAGCAGCACATTGCCGAAATGGCGGCCTTTTTCCGTGAGCAGGTGGAGAGCAAAAAGCATCTCGGTATGTTGGTGCTGTTTGCCAGCGGACGGGCGATGCAGCGGTTTCTCGACTATGTGACGGATTTACGCCTGATGTTGCTGGTGCAGGGCGATCAGCCGCGCTATCGCTTAGTTGAACTGCATCGCAAACGCGTCGCTAACGGTGAGCGTAGCGTACTGGTTGGTTTACAGTCATTTGCCGAAGGGCTTGATTTGAAAGGCGATCTTCTCAGCCAGGTCCATATCCACAAAATCGCGTTTCCACCCATCGACAGCCCGGTGGTGATCACCGAGGGGGAATGGCTAAAAAGCCTCAACCGCTATCCGTTTGAGGTACAAAGCCTGCCGAGCGCCTCGTTTAACCTGATTCAGCAGGTTGGGCGACTGATTCGAAGCCACGGTTGCTGGGGCGAAGTGGTTATCTACGACAAACGCTTGCTGACCAAAAATTATGGTAAGCGACTACTGGATGCATTACCGGTATTTCCGATAGAGCAACCGGAAGTCCCTGAAGGTATAGTTAAAAAGAAAGAAAAAACGAAATCCCCACGCCGTCGGCGGCGTTAATGATGTGAGTCAGGTAAGGAGTCGTAATGGACTATCGCAAAATCATTAAAAAGATCGGGTGCGGGAAAAACCACGCGCGCGATTTAGACCGGGATACTGCGCACGGTCTGTATGCCCATATGCTCAACGGTGAAGTCCCTGACCTTGAGTTGGGCGGCGTATTGATTGCGCTGCGTATCAAAGGGGAAGGGGAAGCAGAGATGCTCGGCTTTTACGAAGCCATGCAAAATCACACCATCAAGCTGACACCACCTGCTGGCAAGCCGATGCCGATCGTCATCCCCAGTTATAACGGCGCACGTAAACAGGCCAACCAGACGCCGTTGCTGGCGCTCCTGCTGCATAAACTCGGTTTTCCTGTAGTGGTTCACGGGGTTAGCGAAGATCCAACCCGCGTGCTGACAGAAACCATTTTCGAACTGATGGGGATTACGCCAACGCTGCACGGCGGGCAGGCGCAGGCGAAGCTCGATGAACATCAGCCTGTCTTTATGCCTGTCGGCGCGTTTTGCCCGCCGCTGGAAAAACAACTGGCGATGCGCTGGAGGATGGGCGTGCGTAACAGTGCACATACCCTTGCGAAACTGGCAACACCATTTGCCGAAGGTGAAGCGCTGCGTCTTTCCAGTGTTTCGCATCCGGAATACATCGGACGAGTTGCGAAGTTCTTTAGCGATATCGGCGGGCGGGCGCTGTTAATGCATGGCACTGAAGGTGAAGTTTATGCTAATCCGCAGCGCTGCCCGCAGATCAATCTCATTGACCGTGAAGGGATGCGGGTACTGTATGAAAAACAGGACACGGCTGGCTGCGAGCGACTGCCACAAGCAAAAGACCCGGAAACCACGGCACAGTGGATTGAGCGTTGCCTGGCTGGCAGCGAACCGATACCCGAATCGCTGAAAATCCAGATGGCTTGCTGCCTGGTCGCAACAGGTGAAGCGGCAACCATCAGCGATGGTCTGGCGCGCGTTAATCAGGCACTTTAATTTTTTCTCTGCCGGATGAGCAATGTCATCCGGCCTTTACCCCACCGCAACATGAAATTCCTGCATCTTTGTTGACCTTCCCACACCCGGCGTGCAGCATAAAAAACAACACATACATAACATAAGCAGGAGTTAACCATGGAAAGTGGTCATCGCTTTCATGCTCAGACGCTGCACTGTTTTATTCAGGCTGTCTGTCAGCAGTTAGCCAGCTAAAAAAGCCCGTCCAATAATGGACGGGCAAACAAGGGTAACATAGGATCAATGAGGGTTAGAGCATATGCGTCTGTCGGCAAACAGACAGGGAAGTACTTTTGCTGGACATAGCGTAAACGCCTTATCCGTCCAACGGTTCGGATTTTGTAGGCCTGATAAGACGCGGTAGCGTTGCATCAGGCACCTGTTGCCGGATACGGCGTAAATGTCTTATCCGGCCTACGAATTACTTATAGATAACCGCTGTACCGCTTAATTTATTGTTGCTGGTGGCAGAAGTGATGTTGTATCCGCTGGCGCCAGCAGCTGCCGCTTTCTCAGCCAGTTTCGCTTCCAGGGCATCGAGGGTGGATGCGCCATCGGCAGAAACCACGCCGATTTTATTCATGTTCTGTGCCTGGGATGCCGTTACCGGTTCCGCGGCGAACACGCCAAATGACAGAGTTGAAAGAGCCATAGCAGCAACAACAGTATTGATAGTTTTCATAATTAATCTCTCGCAGGTGATTTTTGTTTAAGTGACGTTGTTTCGTCGATGTGATGAGTATCACGTTTTTTTACGAGAGATAAAATCGAAGAGAATTGACCGCCTTGTTCAAATAAATTGATTGATATATAACATAATGATAAACCATCTATTTGTTGTACTTATGGACTCGTTTTGTACCGAGTGGCAGTCATGGCAGCGTTAAAGGCACGGAATGCCACGCAAAATACAAATTATACTCGCTATACATCCCGACAGTTACAGTTAACGTAACTGGCTGCCTTTCGAATCAATGAAATTATATCCTGTATAATCTGGTTTTCATAAATTTTTCTCCTGTTGATAATGGGGCATAAGCGCACGCCAGGAATGGCTTCCCGACGGCCCTGCGGGATGGAGGCGCCACACTCTTCACATTCATACAGGCTTTCACCACGTGGAGTTTCACCCTAGGTGCGAGCAATCGCATCTTCAATTGTACTGTTGATCTGTTCGTTGACGGCGTCATCGTTAGCCCAACCGGATGCCATATCGTCCTCACAGTTAAGTGTAGCTAATACAGGGACGAAGCCGGGCAGTTCAAGCGTCAGATCTCCGACCATTCCCGCAGCAGATTATGATAAAGATTGAGCAGCGAGAGGATCTCTTCACTTTCGCCATAGCGGCTTTTCAGCGACTGAATATTGTTGTCCAGTTCAAACAGCATGGCGCGTTTTTTATCATCGCGGATCATCGACTGGATCCACATAAATGATGCCACTCGTACGCCGCGGGTTACGGGTGTTACGCAATGCAGGCTGCTGGAGGGGTACAACACCAGATCGCCTGCCGGAAGTTTTACCTGATGTTGTCCGAAGGTGTCATTAATGACTAGTTCGCCGCCGTCGTAGCTTTGTGGATCGCTCAAAAACAGCGTGGCAGAAAGGTCAGTACGCATCCAGCCATTTTGCGGATGACTGCGTACCGCGCCATCCACATGAAAACCATAGGTTTCATTGTTCTGATAGCGATTAAACAGCGGTGTGGAAAGGGTACGCGGCAAGGCAGCGGCAAAGAACAAAGCATGTTGGTTAACCGCGTTCAGCACCTCATTTTGCAGGGCGGCGTATAACGTACTGCGGGTGTCTACCTGTTGATTGTTCTTAACTTGCGCACCTTGTGCGCCGGTGGTGACGCGTCCATCAACCCATTCGGCTTGTTCCAGTTGTTCGCGAAGCCGGGCGACGTCCTGTGGCGATAACACGCCAGAAATGTGGTACATCATACAAGTTCTCCAAAAAGTGGGGTTTTTACCTCACACCGATTTTTAACAGCTGGTGCTTTGTTCATGCCGGATGCAGCGTGAACACCTTATCTGGCCTACAAAATGATGTGAATTCAATGCATTGCACAACCTTGTAGGCCTGATAAGCGCAGCGCATCAGGCAGTCCTGTTCTCACCATCAACATTAGTGAGCCTTGCGCCCCACATCTGAATCAGAAATGCATATTGGCCGTGAGCAAGAAGGTTGTTGGCTCGCCCGGGTGATAACGGTAGCCGCTCTTGTTGATTGAGGCGACGTAATCGGTATCAAACAGGTTGTAAATGTTTAGCTGGAAGTCGAGGTTGCGATTGACGCGATACCCCAGTTTGGCATCGGCGACCCAATAACTTTCGGTAAACGCTGGCGTTCCCACCGCGCCGTCTGAGCCTTTATGCATACTGCCGATATAGCGTGCGCCCGCGCCAACGGAGATATCATCGGTTGCCTGATACTGGCTCCATAAGGTAAAGGCGTGCTCTGGCGTATACGGCAGCGATGAGGAACCATCCTGGGCAACATCTTTGCCGGTTTTGATGGTTGCTTTTTGCTGGGTATAGCCGCCAATCACCTGCCACGCAGGAGTGATATTCCCGGCTACGGATATCTCATAGCCTTCGACACGTTTCTTACCGTATTGCGAGTAAGTCCCGTCATCATTTTGCTCAACTTCATTTTCGATATCAGTACGGAACAGCGCAGCGGTAAGCAACAGGCGTTTATCCAGAACCTGCCATTTGGTGCCGATCTCGCTGGTGTTGGCTTTTTGCGGTTTAAAGTCGGTGCGGTTGGCACTGTTACCGCTGCCCGACTGAGCAAGGGCGAAGTTGTTGCCGCCCGGCGGCTGCTGGGAAACGGCATAGTTAATATAGACATTGCCGTTTTCCGTCAGGTGATACAGCGCCCCGGCTTTCCAGTTCACCAGATTGCCTGACCTGGCGGTGTCGACGGTGGTGACCGGAGAACCTTTCGTTACGCCTGCTGGGCAGGTGACGGCACCGCGGCCACTGCCGCCGCAGGCGGTGGCACTGTCATATTCAGTATGATAATTATCCAGACGGATCCCGCCGTTCAGCTCAAAATCACGGGTGATTTGCAGCGTATCGAAGGCATAAACTGCGAAGGTATCCGTCTGACCATTGGCGTTTGCGCCGTTGCGCGTCAGGCCGCCGGGATGAATGCTGCTGTCAGGATGATAAATATTCACCGCCGGTAACGTCAGCGGATTAACGCCGTAGTTGGTCTGCGTCTCACGGGTAAATTCCATGCCGGTACTGACATCATGACCGATAGCGCCGGTATAGAACGTCGAGGTCAGGTTGGTCTGGTTGGTGAGAATTTTATTACTCACATCTTTGGTATTCGCCGTGCGTGACCACGTCCAGCTATTCACATCGCTGGTGGGCTGGGTAATATTCGACGCCCCGCCCATAATCGCCGTCATCAGGTAATCCTGCTTCACCCGCGACCAACGCGTGGTGTTGCGAATAGTGGTGTTCTCGTTGATGTCGTGTTCAAAACGCATAGTCGCGGAGTCGGTGGTCGAATCGTCGTAATCGGAATCCGTGCCATAAAAGTTATGCGTATCCACTTTACCGGAATGATTCAGTGCCGCTGTTCCCGCAGATGGCGCGGAATAGCCGGGCAAACCAATGGTCGGAATACCGCCGTCCGGCGTGTTATGTTGGGTAACGTGTAAATAGTTAAGATACAAACGATTCGCAGTGCCAAGACCAAAGGCTACGGAAGGTGCAACGCCGTAACGCTCATTTTTGACTTTGTCGCGCCCGGCATCGTGCGTTTTTTCGCCCATCACATTCAGGCGCACCGCGGTGGTGTCACCAATGACCTGATTGACGTCCAGCGTGCCGCGACGGAACCAGGCGCTGCCAATACTGGCAGAGGCGTCAATGCCAGAATCATTGCGCGGCTGCTTGCTGATCATATTGATAGAACCCGTCGGCGCGCTGCGCCCGTAGTCGGTGCCAGATGGCCCTTTAATCACTTCGACCTGTTCTGTATTAAAGGTGTCGCGTGAGACGCTGCCGATATCGCGAATGCCATCAATATAAATACTGTTAGAGGTATCGGCGCCGCGCATATAAATGGCGTCGCCAGTGGTGGAGTTACCGTTCTCACCAGCAAAAAACGCACCCACGCCTGGGACGTTTTTGAGCGCGTCGGTAAGGTTGGTTGCGCCCTGATCTTTAATCACTTGTTCAGAAATCACCGTCATCGTGCGGGTAGTATCCGCTACCGGACGCGAGAATTTCGGATCGGCAGATTGTTGTGGTGCATAAAGCGAAGGTGTTGATGCTTCGACAACCAGCGTGTCATCCGCGTTAGTTTTCTCTTCGGCGGCGAGTGCCTGTGCCACAGGCGTGATACCAATACAAAGACCGGCAAAGAACGTGAGCGAATGAAATTGTCTGGCAGGGAAATTGCGATTGTTTTCCATTTTGCAGGTGACTTTTTCTTATATGTTGAAATTTTCACTGTCACGAGAAAGCATCTCTGCGGATGCGATGCCACTGTTAATCCCGTGATAGTGTTTACGTAAGTAATAATGATTTTGATAATCGTTATCACTTGGCGCGACTTTCTATCACCCATTGCGTGAAAAAGAAATACATTTATTTACATTGTGTTCATATTTGATGTTTTTTGCTTACAAAACAGGCGAAAACTGCATCCAGAGGCGAATGCAGTTACGTTGGTGGGGTTATTTGTAGATGGTTGCAGTACCGAACATCTGGTCATTTCCACCTGCGGAATTAATGACATAACCTTTCGCGCCTTGTTCGCGCGCTTTTTCTGCCAGTTTATCCTCCAGATCGCTTAGGTTCGATGCGCCAGTTGCCGAAACGGTACCGGCGGGCCGTAGCTGACCACTGTCCTGGTTACTCATTGGTTGCGCGGCATAAGCCGTGAGAGAGATTCCGCTCAGGACGGTGGCAATCAGTAGTGCGAGGCACTTTTTCATAATGACATCCTCATAAATACAACGGGTAGTGCCTGATAAGTGTAGGTCGCCTGTGCGATGAAAATGAGGCAAAAAATTGACAGAGATGCGCTTGTTTTTTGAACAATATATTTTTACAAAATAAGACAAATCAATGACATGCACGATGCTGATTTTTATGGTGAATTGATGGGAGAACATGATAGGTTGCGTGTTTTGCGCATGATACACGACGCCAGATATTTACCCTGTCGCGTTATGCGGGTATCTTACGCCGCTGCTTAAAGGAGAATGCTATGTCTGCCCAGAAACCGGGGTTGCATCCGCGCAACCGCCATCACAGCCGCTACGATCTCGCCACGCTTTGTCAGGACAATCCTGAACTCAGGCAATTCCTCACGCTTACACCCGCCGGGGAGCAAAGCGTAGACTTTGCCAATCCGTTGGCGGTGAAGGCGCTCAATAAGGCGTTGCTGGCCCATTTTTACGCCGTAGCGAACTGGGATATTCCGGACGGTTTTCTCTGCCCGCCAGTACCAGGCCGGGCAGATTATATTCATCACCTTGCTGATTTACTGGCAGAAGCAAGCGGAACAATTCCAGCTAATGCCTGCATTCTGGATATCGGCGTTGGTGCGAACTGTATTTATCCGCTGATTGGCGTACATGAATATGGCTGGCGTTTTACCGGTAGTGAAACCAGCAGCCAGGCGTTAAGTAGCGCGCAGGCGATCATCAGTGCTAATCCTGGTCTTAACCGCGCCATTCGTCTGCGTCGGCAAAAAGAGAGCGGGGCGATTTTTAATGGCATCATCCACAAAAACGAGCAATACGACGCGACCTTGTGTAACCCGCCGTTCCACGATTCTGCCGCTGCGGCACGGGCTGGTAGTGAGCGTAAACGCCGTAACCTGGGGCTGAACAAAGACGATGCACTGAACTTTGGTGGTCAGCAACAGGAGCTGTGGTGTGAAGGCGGTGAAGGTGGTAAAAAAAGAGATGGCCCAGGGGCAAAAGCAGAGTCGCTTTATTGCCTGGACCTTTATGAACGACGAGCAGCGCCGCCGTTTTGTCAATCGCCAGCGTTAAAGCGTTGGCTCCCCCGGTGGTAGCGGTGCTGCCGGGGCCGCGCCCGGCAGCACCTGATAAGTCTGCACTGGCGCGCGAACACCCGCCAGGTCGAAATGCTTTTTCACCTGGCTGTCGAGGGCAAAACGTACCGTCCACTGTTTGAGTGGCAGAGTGGTGAACGAAACTCGCAGTGTAAATGCGGTATTGCTTAAGCCGACAATTCCGGCAAAGTTCGGTTCACCAATAATCAGCCCGCGAATTTCTTCGTTTTCCATCAATTCCGCTACTGCATCTTTTAGCGCCTGATTGGCTTTATCAGCATCTTCATGGCGATCAACATCGTAATTCGCCACTACCGACCCAATGCCGCGGACGAAGTTAGCAAAGGTGGTAATCGAAGACCACGGAATGATGTGATACGCCCCGGTATCCTGGCGCACGCCCACCGATCGAATTGACATCCGTTCCACTGTGCCGGTCAACGGCCCGATAGTCACCAAATCTCCAGTGTTCATGCCGTTTTCAAACTGAATAAACACCCCGGTAATGATATCTTTCACCAGCGTTTGCGAACCAAACGAGATAGCCAGACCTAATGCCCCGGCACCTGCCAGCAATGGCGCGATATTGACGCCGATTTCCGACAACACAATCATGATGGTGATGGTACTGATAATCACCGCCAGCGCGTTGCGAAACAGCGTCAGCAGGGTACGCGTACGGGCGCTCGGTAGCGGACGTCCATGAATATCCGAAGCCAGCCGGTTTTCGATCAAACTGGCGAGCACCGTCCAGCCAACCGCCGAGAAGAAAAGGATGAGTGCGATACGGATCAGGATATCTACGGTTTTCTGCCCAGCGCCGTTTTGCAGCCAGTTCCAGAAATCGAACAATCCCCATGCGCTCAACAGCAACATCACCGCCACGCAGACTGTCAGAATACGCGCCGTTTTCAGCGCCGCCGAAAGCCAGCCGTTCAGCCGTTTTTGCAGCTCCGGATAGTGACGCTGAGTATGTGGCGAGAGGGTGATGGTCTTTGCCAGCCAGCGGGAAAACATACCGGACACAAACGCCGCGATACCAATAATCGCCAGGCTGCGTACCGTCGCGCCCATCATAAATTTCAGGCTGTTGCCAGGGTCGAACAACGAAAAGAAAAACAGCACGATAAAATAGGCGCTTGCCAGCCAGTGCCACACCAGCGCAAAGGCGCGGATAAAGAGGCTGAAAAAGGCCAGCGAGTGTTCCGCAAAGTTGAGCAAATGCTGGGTAATCTCTTTTTTATTACGAAAGATCAGATACAGCGCCCAGACGGTCATACACAGCATAATGATGACGTTCGCCAGCGCACCTATCTGTACATTCACCTGATTAGAGATAATCGGCACAGCTACAATGAGTCCATAGCCAATCAGGCTGCTTAACCAGCTCAGGCGACGACTCCAGTAACGGGCGCTTTCGTCCTGAATCGTGAACGGGCGCAGTTCTGCCACGTTTGGGCAAAAAATCAGGCGTAGTACGGCTTTGAAAAATTCAATCAGGGCAAAGGCGTTGAGAAACAAACTTTGTTGGAAAGCGATGGTGCGACTGCCCGCATTCAGGTTGTCGCTTAATACCTGGCCGACAAATAATGTCAGTGCCAGTAACAGCAGGTCGATGATAAACGCCCCGATAATCATCGCCGGAAGCTGCAACCAGTTACTGCGCTCACGATTTTTTTGCCGCGCCCACTGGCCCATTTTGCGATACAGCGGCAGCGCGCACAGGCGAATCAGCCAGTAAAAACCAAACACTAATACCGCTAACATTGAAAAATGGGTCAGCGCATTGCTGAAGGTTTGTGGGTTGAATGGCTTATGCGGGGAGCCGGTTATATTGCGATAAAGTTGTCCAAAGCGGGCTGAAAGGGCTTCACCATAATGGCGGCTGACTTCGGTGACCTTTTGCAGCACGGTTTGCTCTTCAACCAGCGTCGGCGGCACGATTTTCGGTACGGGTTCCGCAGGGGGCGTCGCGGCGACGCTGCGCAACTGGTCGATCAACTCTTTGCGAGAGGTGTCGTTATCCAGCACATCTGCCAGTGCGCCATAGGCTGCTTTTTTTTGTTCGATATCTGGTTCCGGGGCCGGCTCAGAGGCCGAGTCCGATGTGGCTGTGGTTGTAACGCCGGGTATGGATACCGCGTGGGCAGGTGCGCCCAGCAGGCAGAAGAGGATGAACAGGATCCACCGCATGACTCCTCCAGTGAGAAAACAGAGCAAAAAGATAAGTATAGATGCTGGGGGAGGGGGGATTTTAAATGA
This sequence comes from Escherichia sp. MOD1-EC7003, assembly GCF_002965065.1. Lineage (GTDB taxonomy): Bacteria > Pseudomonadota > Gammaproteobacteria > Enterobacterales > Enterobacteriaceae > Escherichia. Next base: position 16,842 of record NZ_PTRE01000031.1, on the reverse strand, counting down.
GAGGAATCTGGTGTGCCTCCCTTTCGGGTGAAAGGGAGGCAGAGATGTTAAGAGACGTGCTGCAAAAATTCCTGCAAGCGTTGGCTCGGTGGATTCTTGATCAACACCTGCGGATCGCCATCTTCCGCAATTCGGCCTTTATCAATGAAGATAAGACGCGATGCTACTTTCTCGGCAAAACCGATTTCGTGGGTTACGATCACCATCGTCATGCCTTCTTCAGCCAGATCCTGCATAACCTTCAGCACTTCATGGCGCAGTTCCGGGTCAAGAGCGGAAGTCGGTTCATCAAACAGCATCATTTTCGGTTTCACCGCCAGTGCGCGGGCAATCGCCACCCGCTGCTGTTGACCACCAGAAAGTTCGGAAGGGTAGTGATGCGCACGTTCTGCCAGACCGACTTTCGCCAGCAGCTCTCGCGCCAGCTTTTCCGCGTCTTCTTTGTTCGCGCCACGTACACGTAGCGGGCCAAACATGACGTTTTCCAGCGCCGTCAGATGCGGGAAAAGGTAAAACTGCTGGAACACCATACCTGCTTCCTGGCGAATCAGGCGCTCGTCAACTTTCGGATCGTTAACCTTCAGGCCATCGACAATCAGATCGCCGGAGGTGATTTCTTCCAGTTTGTTGATGCAGCGCAGCAGGGTCGATTTACCGGAGCCGGACGGCCCGATAATCACCACGACTTCGCCCTGGGCAATGTTCAAATCGATATTGTGCAGCACCTGGGTTGGACCAAAATGCTTGGAGACGTTTTTAAATTCAATCACAGGATTTTCATCCTTCTTTCCAGACGACGCAGAATAAAGCTCAGCACCAGGGTAATAATCAAATAGAACACCGCCACGGCGCTCCAGATCTCAAGGGCGCGGAAGTTACCGGCAATAATTTCTTGCCCCTGACGGGTCAGTTCTGCCACGCCGATAACAATAAACAGTGAGGTGTCTTTAATGCTGATGATCCACTGGTTACCCAGCGGCGGCAGCATGCGACGCAGTGCCAGCGGTAAAATGACGTAGCGAATGGTTTCCCAACGTGAAAGACCGAGCGCCAGTCCAGCTTCACGAAAACCTTTGTGGATAGACAGCACCGCACCACGCGTGATTTCCGCAATGTACGCGCCGGAGTTGATCATGATGGTGACCACCGCCGCAGTAAACGGGTCGATGCGTAAGTCGTTAAACGCCATCGGCAGGGCAAAGTAGATAAACATCACCTGGACGACGATAGGTGTGCCGCGGATCACTTCAATAAAGACCAGCGCGATGTGGTTGGCTATCCAACCACCGAAGGTGCGTGCAAAACCTGCCAGCAATCCGATCACCAGACCGCCAGCCAGACCGAGGACCGAAATCCATAGGGTCATTTTGGCGCCTTCAATCAGAAGCGGAATGGCAGGCCAGATGGCACTCCAGTCAAACTGCATATGTTGTTCCTGTTACCGTGGTGTAAATAATCAAAGTTAGGGTAATTAATGGCGTCGGAGCGGGTTTGCGCCCCTCACCCTAACCCTCTCCCCAGAAGGGAGAGGGGGCTGCCAGTGTGCTTTACCAGCGTAGCGTTATTATTTCGGTTCAGTACCAAACCATTTTTTGTAGATTTCGTTGTAAGTTCCGTTGTCGCGCAGGGTTTTCAACGCGCCGTTGACTTTGTCACGCAGCTCGTCACTACCTTTCGGGAACGCAATACCATATTGCTGTGCTTCCAGAGAGTCACCTACCGCTTTGAACTGACCGTTACCGGCAGTTTTGATGAAGTACAGAATGTTTGGCGTATCGTGCAGAACGGCATCTGCGCGGTTGGTGCCCAGTTCCATATAGGCGTTATCGATGTTCGGGAACTGACGCAGATCTTTAGTTTTAATGTTTGCTTTCGCGTAATCAACGGAGCCAGTGCCGCTCTTCACAGCAACCACTTTCCCGTCGAGATCTTTCACGCTTTTCACATCATTATTGTTAGCTTTCACCATCACTAACAGGCCGCTTTTGTAGTAGCCGTCAGAGAAATCGATCGCTTTTTTACGCTCGTCGGTAATGGTAATGCCCGCCAGCGCCAGATCGACGTTTTTGGTTTGCAGTGCCGGAATGATCCCACTGAAATCCATCGGCTTCAGTTCGTAATCCAGCTTCAGCTCTTTAGCGATGGCCGCCCACAGATCAACGTCAAAGCCCACGTATTTATCGCCCTGTTTAAATTCAAACGGAACGAAGGCGGTATCCGTCGCGACAACTAATTTTTTATCCGCGGCATGAGAAGAAACCGCAAAAGCCAGGGTCAGTGCAGCCAGTGAAACTTTTAATACAGACTTCATAGCATTTCCTTTTTTCTATCCACGGGACGATCCCCTGCGTGACATTTACATAAATGAAAAAATCGTGCCAGTTTTGCAACTCATTGATTTTTCGAGATGCAACAAGAATTGATTGCACAATTTATAGGGCAACACCCTGAAGATGCACCATTCTGGGGCACCAAACTGGTGCGCTAAAATGGTGCACTCAACACAGTGACTATTTAGCGTAAAACATGATGAAAAAACAATCTTTATGCAACAATTATGTGATGATGTTGATACAAAAAAATTACTTGATCAGCCAGGGATAGCAGGTAGATGCACTAAATAAGTGCGTTGAGGCGGGCTACAAAACAAAACGGCCTCCTGTCAGGAAGCCGCTTTATCGTGTACTAAAGTTTTGCACCATCAGCGATGGATTTATTCGATATTAGACTCGATAAACCACAGGAATTTATCCAGGTCGCGAGAAGCGGCGGTCAGGATATCTGCGGTATCGTCATCTTTCGCTTCGCCAATCGCTTTACGTACATCATTAGCGACAATCGCGTAACGGTCAGCCAGTTCTTTCAGGTGATCCTGAACGTTGTGGATGTCCAGTGGGTAGCTTTTCAGCGGGGTTTTGCTGTTGATAACTTGAGTGGTCCCCAGGGCTACACCGCCCAGCTGCACTGCACGTTCTGCCATGGTGTCCAGATGATCGATCAGTGCGGTACGGAAGCCATCCAGCATTTCATGCACGGCAATAAAGTTAGCGCCGCGCATGTTCCAGTGCGCTTGTTTGGTAATTAAAGAAAGATCAATAAACTGGATAACCTGGCGATTCAGCAACTCTACTGTTGCTTTTTTCTCGCTGTCAGAGACATCGTTGCGGGTATAAAGCAGATTGGTCGCTTTTGATTTAACTAATTTAGCGGTACTCATAATTTCATATCCTCTTGATGTTATGTCCCAGTAATTAACGAGACTAAGTATAGCACCGGCTATGTGTTCCGCTATTCTGGCTGTTCCTATCACACTAATAGTGGTAACAAGGGTGAAAAACAAAACCAATAAAAATTCAATTAGTTAGCTATATTAATAAAAACAATTCTTATTTATTTGCTCATCAGGGAGTTTCGGAATAAATATGCTTTTGCATAATTCGATATATAAAGACGGTGTAGAGGAAAAGTTGCGAGAAATTCTGCATGGTTATGCATAACCATGCAGAAATGTAAATTTAATTAATGTCTAATTCTTTTATTTTGCGCTCTTTGGGTAGTGTCAGCGTAGAACCCATTGACGCGGCGATGATAGCGCCGAGCGCCAGCAGCTGTATGGGGGTCAGTGTTTCTCCAAGGAAAATCATCCCGGAAACGGCAGCCAGCGCCGGCTCCATGCTCATCAGCGTACCAAATGTCCGCGTTGGCAAGCGGGTGAGGGCAATCATCTCCAGCGAATAAGGCAGAGCGGTCGAGAGAATAGCGACAGCCAGACCCAATGGAATAACTGACCAGTGCCAGAGTGCCTCACCAGCCTGAAGCGCTCCAATTGGCACGAAAATTAACGTTGCAATCAACGAACCAATTGCCACCGTCGCAGGGCCATGTTCCGCTCCAGCGCGTTGTCCACTTAAAATGTAAATAGCCCAACAAGCCCCGGCTCCCAGTGCCAGCGCACAGCCGGTTAAATCGACATGAGAAACGTCTTGCCTCAGCGGTAGCAGGAACCACAGACCGAGAACCGCCAGTACAACCCAAACGAAATCTACCGGGCGACGAGAAGAGAACAACGCTACCGCCAGTGGTCCGGTGAACTCAAGAGCCACCGCAATACCCAGCGGTATTGTCTGAATAGAAAGATAAAAAAGATAATTCATCCCACCCAGCGAAACGCCGTAAAACAACAGGGGTAACCGTTGCTCTTTGGCAAAACGCAGTCGCCATGGTTTAAAGAACGCGATGAGGATCAGCGTTCCTAATGCCAGACGCAGCGCAGTGACTCCCGGTGCGCCCACCAGAGGAAAAAGAGACTTAGCTAATGAGGCTCCTCCCTGAATAGACGCCATGGCAACGAGCAATATGACTATTGGTAACCAGACCGGCATTTTACGTAATGAACCAGGCATCCTTTCTCCCACGAATATCTAAACCTAAGTAAAGCGTGGAGTGTACTGGATATACCCAATGCTGGTTGAGCATTTGTTGAAAAAATTTTCCCCCGGTTTGGCTAAAATGCGCCAGGATTGATGGAATCATTAGTCTTGTGATTAGGAATAATCTGGATGAGTGACAGGGAAATCATGCGTAATACTTACGTAGTTCTCTGAAAAAGTGATTTAAATTTAGATGGATAGCGGTGCATGGAAACGTTCTGTTACATGAAATGGCCCGTTAGACATCACAAATCGCGAAGAGTTTCCCATTAATTTTTGATATATTTAAAACTTAGGACTTATTTGAATCACATTTGAGGTGGTTATGAAAAAAATTGCATGTCTTTCAGCACTGGCCGCAGTTCTGGCTTTCACCGCAGGTACTTCCGTAGCTGCGACTTCTACCGTAACTGGCGGTTATGCACAGAGCGACGCTCAGAGCCAAATGAACAAAATGGGCGGTTTCAACCTGAAATACCGCTATGAAGAAGACAACAGCCCGCTGGGTGTGATCGGTTCTTTCACTTACACTGAGAAAAGCCGTACTGCAAGCTCTGGTGACTACAACAAAAACCAGTACTACGGCATCACTGCTGGTCCGGCTTACCGCATTAACGACTGGGCAAGCATCTACGGTGTAGTGGGTGTGGGTTATGGTAAATTCCAGACCACTGAATACCCGACCTACAAACACGACACCAGCGACTACGGTTTCTCCTACGGTGCTGGTCTGCAGTTCAACCCGATGGAAAACGTTGCTCTGGACTTCTCTTACGAGCAGAGCCGTATTCGTAGCGTTGACGTAGGTACCTGGATTGCCGGTGTTGGTTACCGCTTCTAATCACTTCGGTGATATAAAAAATCCGCCTCTCGGGGCGGATTTTTATTTTTAAGGTTTCGGGTCGAAAATATCGGTTCCGAGATGGTTGTAATCCACCTTCTGTAACTGGAAATTGGTGATGAATACCGGCCCGGCTTTCTTCTCAGATATAAACGGGTATTTGATGTTAATTTCCTTCGCTTTAATTCCCGTCCACTGGGAGAAAAAGCCTAAGAAGTCATTGGCTGAACGGCGGGCTTTAATTACCCGATGCGCTTTATCGTCGCTGGAAATGACCATAAAAGGCACCTGGAAATTTTGCTGATATTGATCATCATGGGCAAGGTATTGCACATCTTTGCCGCGCTCTTTAAAGGCCAGACCGTGGTCCGAAAAGTAAACCAGCGAGAAGCTGCTGCCGCTATTACGTAACTGATCGTACAGCTTACGCAGTAAATCGTCCGTTTGCGTCATGGTATAGAGATAGCACGACGTTTCTTTCGATTGCACAAAAGTCTCGTATTTGCCTTGTGTCCGGTCGCAGGCCTGCGGATGTGAGCCCATCAGATGTAAAACAATCAGTTGCGGTTGTGAGTGTTCTTGCGCCAGTACCTGCGCGGTCATATCCAGTAACGCTTCGTCTTTAGTATTTTTATCGGCTTCAAAATTACCTTCTTTCAGGAATTGCACCTCATCTGCCCGTTTGGCAATGCTGGCGATGGCGGTATCGTATTCGCCGATTTGGCCCTGATTGGAAAACCACCATGTCTGGAAGCCTGCGCGATTTGCCAGGGTGACAAAGTTATCCTGAAACTGTGGTTTTCCATCGACCACGCGGTTGAGCGTTAAGCCAAGCGATTTCTGCGTGGAGCCACTGGCGGCAATGTAGTCAGCAAATATCAAACCGTTAACGCTGCTGGCAAACGGGGTATTGTCCCAGTGACCGCCAAAGGCCCCGAGGGCATCGCGACGCGCGCTTTCACCGATCACCACTACATAGATCTGATACTTCGGCTTAACGGCAGTGACCGTCCAGGTATCTTTCATACCGGAAAGTTTTGCCATCCGTTCTTGCTCTTCAATTACCTCGTTATTATTGACGATAACATCCTTAGCAAAACGGAATACCGGATAGCCCGTATCTTTCAGTTTAAATACGCCGCCCCAGGCCAGGTTTTGCACGGGAGCAACAAAAAATGTCGCCACACTGAATACCAGACACAGGCTGTCGAAGGTACTCCAGCGCGCTTTTTCACTCTCTTTTTTCCTCCTGATTGCTATTACGCCGAGCGCAAAAATAAATAAGCCGGCCAGGTAGCTGTACCACGGAAAAATCGTCAGGATTTCGGTCGACTCTTCCATATTGGTGGAGTGCAATGCCAGCAAGGTATTGAAGTTAGGCGCGCCGTAGGCCTGAGCAAAAGGGAAATAACAAGCGGCTACCAGTGAGCTGACACCGATCAGAACTTTTTGTACGCGAGGCAGTGTTCGCCATAGCAAAAGCAAAACAGCCGTAAATGCGGCGGTGTAGAGCAAACTGAAGGAATAACCTAAGCCGAGGTTAATTAATAGCGACTGTAAAAAGTAGAACGCAGTCCACGGGCTAAATACCCGGCTACGGGTAACAAGCGATTCTTTGAGGGTAAAATTCATATGCCACTATCGTAACAAACGCCATGTGCTTACCCTGGCGTCAAGGGTCAATACCTGCAAGAGCGCCTGAAGAGGAGAAAGGGGTCCGCATCCGCGAGCCGCAATATACGCAGGGCTGCAAGAAGATAGAGCGAGCCGCCGTTCAGGTCAACTACTGATGAACAAATCTTTTGCGAAGGGGATTACAAATCCGACAAAAAGTGGGGTTTTTCAGGACAAACGCGTTATGCCTGCATGAAAGCAGGAGTGAAGCGGCGTACCGCGACGCCGCTATTTATTGGAAGGTTTATCTTGCTGCGGTTTGTTGTTGACCATATCGCATAACATAGAGAGCAGCATTAACCGTACTTTAAAGGGAGAATGACTAAACACGCGCATACACCTCTTGAACTCATTCATAAGACCTCCTGACTTGCTAATCCCGTCAATCCTTGAGGGATGATTGCATTACATACAGATATAGCACAGGCTATATTATATAGCTATTGCTAAAACGTTAATTTTTTGTACCTCCGCAACTCTGGTTTACAATGTGCGCACGAAATGAGAACGCTATTTATGCGTCACCATAATGAGGAAGCACAATGAGTCGTCGCGCAGGTACGCCAACAGCAAAAAAAGTGACGCAGTTAGTGAACGTGGAAGAGCACGTTGAAGGATTCCGCCAGGTCAGAGAGGCGCATCGGCGTGAGCTTATCGATGATTACGTTGAGCTGATTTCTGACTTGATCAGGGAAGTGGGGGAAGCTCGTCAGGTGGACATGGCGGCTCGTCTGGGGGTTTCTCAACCGACGGTGGCTAAAATGCTTAAGCGACTGGCAACCATAGGGCTGATTGAAATGATCCCCTGGCGTGGCGTGTTTTTAACGGCAGAAGGAGAGAAGCTGGCGCAGGAAAGCCGCGAGCGACATCAGATAGTCGAAAATTTCTTGTTGGTGTTGGGCGTCAGCCCGGAAATCGCCCGTCGCGACGCGGAAGGCATGGAGCACCATGTCAGTGAAGAGACGCTGGATGCTTTTCGTTTGTTTACCCAGAAATACGGTGCTAAATGAGCCTGCCTTTTTTACGCACGTTGCAAGGCGATCGCTTTTTTCAGTTATTAATTCTTGTTGGCATTGGATTAAGTTTTTTCGTTCCCTTTGCACCGCAATCCTGGCCTGCGGCTATCGACTGGCACACCATCATCACCTTAAGTGGTTTGATGCTGCTGACCAAAGGTGTGGAGTTAAGCGGCTATTTTGATGTGCTGGGGCGCAAAATGGTGCGCCGCTTTGCTACTGAGCGTCGGCTGGCGATGTTTATGGTGCTGGCGGCGGCGCTGCTTTCTACATTTCTGACCAACGATGTCGCGCTGTTTATTGTTGTTCCGCTGACAATCACACTAAAAAGACTGTGTGAGATCCCGGTTAATCGGCTGATTATTTTTGAGGCGCTGGCTGTCAACGCTGGTTCGCTACTGACGCCGATTGGCAACCCGCAAAATATTCTTATCTGGGGACGTTCTGGTCTTTCGTTTGCCGGGTTTATTGCCCAAATGGCACCGCTGGCTGGGGCAATGATGCTGACACTCCTGCTACTGTGCTGGTGTTGTTTTTCTGGAAAGGCGCTGCAATATCATACGGGGGCGCAAACACCGGAGTGGAAACCGCGGCTGGTGTGGAGTTGTCTGGGGCTATATATCGTCTTTCTGACGGCGCTGGAGTTTAAACAAGATCTGTGGGGACTGGTGATTGTGGCGGCGGGCTTTGCGCTGCTGGCACGTCGCGTGGTGCTCAGTGTGGACTGGACGCTACTGCTGGTGTTTATGACGATGTTTATCGACGTCCATTTACTAACCCAACTGCCAGCTTTGCAGGGGGTGTTGAGTAACGTGAGTCATTTATCCGAACCCGGATTATGGTTAACGGCAATTGGTTTATCGCAGGTGATCAGTAACGTGCCGGGCACGATTTTACTGCTCAATTATGTGCCACCGTCTTTATTACTGGCATGGGCGGTAAACGTGGGTGGCTTTGGTTTATTACCCGGATCGCTGGCAAATTTGATTGCGTTACGGATGGCGAACGATCGCCGTATCTGGTGGCGTTTCCATCTTTATTCGATACCGATACTGTTGTGGGCGGCGCTGGTGGGATATGTTCTGTTAGTTATACTCCCGGCCAACTAGGGTCTGGCAAATAAAAAAGGCGGATTATGAGTCCGCCTTTTGCTTTACGTTTTGACGATTAATTCAGACGAACCGGCATCCCGGAGCGGTTTTTAATCGCTTCATCAAGAACAACCTGGTCAACATCTGGCTGGCCGGTCACTGTCTGCACGCTCTTGGTCAGGGTAATTGGCACAATTTCCTGACCTTCAAACTGGGCTTCGGTGGTAGACAGCGGGTTATGGACTTCAATATAACGGCTGCCGTCTGGCTCGGTGGTCGCTTTCACCGGCTCATCAATAAACTGTACGCGAGTACCGACTGGCACTTTCTCGAACAGGAATTTGATGTCTTCGTTACGCAGACGCACACAACCATGACTAACACGCAGGCCGATACCGAAGTTGGCGTTAGTGCCGTGGATAGCGTACAGGCGACCGATATAGAGTGCATACAATCCCATCGGGTTATCCGGACCTGCCGGAACGACAGCCGGAAGCGGTTCGCCCGCAGCGCGGTATTCTGCGTGCATTTTGGCGGTCGGTGTCCAGGTTGGGCCCGCTTTCTTACGCTCTACTTTGGTGGTCCAGTTGATAGGCGTGTCTTTACCTAACTGACCAATGCCGATCGGCAGCACGATAACGGTGTTGCTCCCTTTCGGATAGTAATACAGACGCATCTCTGCGCTGTTAATGACGATGCCTTCATGAACGGTATCCGGCAGGATCAGCTGCTGCGGAATGTTCAGTACAGTACCACCTTTCGGCAGGAAGGTATCCACACCCGGGTTAGCTTCCATCATATTGGAAAGCCCCATCTGGTATTCGGCAGCAAAATACTCCAGCGGTTGAGTGTTACCTTCAGGAATGGTGAGTACTTGATTCTGACCAACCAGGCGACTCCCGTCGGTTGGCAGAGGATAAGTTACCGCAGAGGCGGTACTGCAAAAGCCGACAACAGCGAAGGCAGTTGCGAATAATGTTTTCAATTTCATATTCATGTTAAGCGAGATTAGTGCCTGGCAGGCCATTGGGTTGAGAATAGTAGAGTATTGGAAGCGCATTATAAGTTCATTCCAGCTCACAGTGAAATCAGATGTGTACGAAATCACATTTTTTGCCTTTGGCTTGAGTGTAGACCTTAAGCGAGGAGCAGGATCTTCTTTCAGACTTATGGCATAATACGCGGTTTGTCATATCTCTTTTCAGGATACGCCTGTGTTAGTTTCCAGTAACGTCACCATGCAGTTCGGCAGTAAGCCGTTGTTTGAAAACATTTCCGTCAAATTTGGCGGCGGCAACCGTTACGGCCTGATTGGTGCGAACGGTAGTGGTAAATCCACCTTTATGAAGATCCTCGGCGGCGACTTAGAGCCGACGTTGGGCAACGTTTCCCTCGATCCCAATGAGCGCATTGGTAAGCTGCGTCAGGATCAGTTTGCCTTTGAAGAGTTCACCGTGCTGGATACGGTGATCATGGGGCATAAAGAGTTGTGGGAAGTGAAGCAGGAGCGCGACCGCATCTATGCTTTGCCGGAAATGAGTGAAGAAGACGGCTATAAAGTGGCCGATCTGGAAGTAAAATACGGCGAAATGGACGGTTACTCTGCGGAAGCTCGCGCCGGTGAATTGTTGCTTGGCGTGGGAATTCCCGTGGAACAACACTACGGCCCGATGAGTGAAGTCGCTCCAGGCTGGAAGCTTCGTGTGCTGCTGGCGCAGGCGTTGTTTGCTGATCCGGATATTCTCTTACTCGACGAACCGACCAACAACCTGGACATCGACACCATTCGCTGGCTGGAACAGGTGCTGAACGAGCGTGACAGCACCATGATCATCATCTCGCACGACCGTCACTTCCTTAACATGGTTTGTACTCACATGGCGGATCTGGATTACGGCGAACTGCGTGTTTATCCGGGTAACTACGATGAGTACATGACGGCGGCGACTCAGGCGCGTGAACGTCTGCTGGCTGATAACGCCAAGAAGAAAGCGCAGATTGCTGAGCTGCAATCTTTCGTTAGCCGCTTTAGCGCTAACGCTTCGAAATCTCGCCAGGCGACTTCGCGTGCGCGTCAGATTGATAAAATCAAACTGGAAGAGGTGAAAGCCTCCAGCCGTCAGAACCCGTTCATCCGTTTTGAGCAGGATAAGAAACTGTTCCGTAACGCGCTGGAAGTGGAAGGGCTGACTAAAGGTTTTGATAACGGTCCGCTGTTTAAAAATCTCAACCTGCTGCTGGAAGTTGGGGAAAAACTGGCGGTACTGGGTACAAACGGTGTTGGTAAATCGACCCTGTTGAAAACGCTGGTGGGTGATCTGCAACCGGACAGCGGCACTGTAAAATGGTCTGAGAACGCGCGTATTGGTTACTATGCCCAGGATCACGAATATGAGTTCGAAAATGATCTGACCGTGTTCGAATGGATGAGCCAGTGGAAGCAGGAAGGCGATGACGAGCAGGCGGTACGCAGTATTCTCGGTCGTTTGCTGTTCAGCCAGGATGACATCAAAAAGCCTGCGAAAGTGCTTTCCGGTGGGGAAAAAGGACGGATGCTGTTTGGCAAGTTAATGATGCAGAAGCCGAACATTCTGATCATGGACGAACCGACCAACCACCTGGATATGGAATCCATCGAGTCGCTGAACATGGCGCTGGAACTGTATCAGGGCACGCTGATCTTTGTTTCTCACGACCGTGAGTTTGTAAGCTCCCTGGCGACCCGTATTCTGGAAATCACCCCGGAACGTGTGATCGACTTTAGCGGTAACTACGAAGATTACCTGCGTAGTAAAGGGATCGACGGTTAATTTCCCGCCGTCTTTCATGCGGCAGATGCATTGGCTTCACCTGTCCACCCCGGTCACTTACTTATTTAAGCTCCGGGGTTTACAGGTTTGCAGCCTTCCGGCAGCGTGAAAAACTGAGGGAAAGGTTTCGATGGCTGGACCGGGTAAGGCGCAGTCGCCTCCCGGCCCCGGTAATGATTTAACGCATCCATTCACTCCCTTCAACACCATTGACCAGCAGCGTGCGTTTTTCTTCCACTGGTAATGACACTTTCAGTGCACTCCATGCAGGACGATAATCCCCACGCGCGTTGACTTTCAGGTTGATGGTCGCCCCATCGCAAACCATTTCCCATTCCACCCAAAGCGCATTACCAGTTTGGTAGCCCCAGCTTTCGCCATCGTCTTCAAACAGCAGGCCGGACGTTGTGCCCACACCTTTCAGCGGGAACAGTTTCAGTTCGCGGGTATCGTCTTGTTCTGCGCTCACATAGGTGATGCGTTTGCTGAGCGGTAGACCAGCCCCGGCACGCACCATCAGCGGCAGTTTCTCCAGCGGTGCGTCGAGGGTGATCCACTGACCGCCACTAAACCATTCGTCGTTGTAGAAATCGTACCAGCCAGTTTCGTTATCTGGTAGCCATACACGGCGCTGGCGCTCGCCTTGCTCTACGACGCTGGCAACCAAAATATCGCGACCAAGCAGGAAGTCATCACACTCTTCAAAAGTCTGAACGTCGTGCTCGTGGTCAAGAAAAGTCGGACGTAGCATTGGTTCATCATCGGCGTATGCCTGCCACATCAGGGTATAAAAGTAGGGCAGCAGGCGATAGCGCAACTCAATAGCGCTGCGGATCGCCGGAGTGACGCCCGGATACATCCACGGTTCGTTTACGGTATGGTCATCGTTCCACGAGTGAATCGTAAAGCGCGGATGCATCACGCCATTTTGTACCCAGCGTACAAACAGTTCCGGGTCCGGCTTATCACCGGAGAAACCGCCGACGTCGTGACCGAGGTTATATAGCCCGGAGAGGCTCATCCCCAGCCCCATGCGGGTGTTGTAGCGCAGAGTGTCCCAGCTAGTGCGGTTATCGCCGCTCCAGGTTTGCACGTAGCGCTGCATTCCCGCGCAGCCGGAGCGGGAGATCAAGTACGGACGTTTTTCTGGAGCGAAACGTTGCTGGGCTTCCATCGAGGCTCGCATCATCAGCAGTGGCATCACCGGGCGAATATGTTTGATCGCGATCGTCTGACCAAAGCCGTGACAGCGTGCTTCACCGTCCCATACTTCGAATTCGTTGTTGTCGTTCCAGGTGGAGTCGATACCCATCTCCAGAAGCTGTGTGGTCACGCCTTCCTGCCACCACTGGATGGTCTGCGGATTAGTAAAGTCGAGGTTAGAACCTTCGTCATCCCAGAAGCTGGAACGTTCTGGTTCATCTGTTTCTGAATCACGGATGAACAGTCCTCTTTCTGCCACTTCGTTATAGCGTGGGTGATCCTGCAACAGGCACGGCTTGATATTGGCAGCCAGGTGCAAACCAGCATTGTGAAATGCCTGGCTCATCACTTTCGGCTGCGGCACTTTGTCGTAATTCCAGTTGAACACATAGCGCTTGCCGTTAATTGAGGTATAACCGGAAGAGAGCTGGAACGAATCGCAGGGAATCGCATGTTCTTCACACAGGTGGATAAAGTTCATCAACTGATTTTGTGCGTCCGGGGCATCGGTGTAGTGCATAGTTGAACCGCTGTAGCCCAGGCTCCATTTCGGCCCGAACAGGGTTTTTCCGGTCAGGCGTACGAAGGCTTTGGTGATATCAAGTACGCGTTCGCCGGTAAACAGGTAGTAGTCGATATCACCCGCTTCTGCCTGCCAGCGGCGATAGGCGGTGTGGTAGTTGTCGATCTCGTTGCCCAGATCCAGCCAGCAGCTGCTGAGGTTGTCATAAAACAGGCCGAAGCTAACGTCATCGCGGCGGGTGATGGTGAATGGAATGTGTTTGTACAGCGGGTCAGTACTAACGGCGTTGTAGCCCATCGCGTCGAGGTTACGCATCTCGTAACGTTTACCGTTGCGTTGCAAGTCGCCGGCTTTATCTCCGAGGCCATAAAAGCGTTCATCTTTACGACGGCTCTGATAGTGCGCCACGCCGTCACCGTGGGCATTCAGCAGATAAGCGCTGGTCGGGCGGTCATTCACCAACGGCAGCCATTCGCCTTCGTTGTTACGATAGTGCCACTCCAGCCACAGTGGCTGGTGAACGGTGGCACGCAGTGACTCGGTGGCGATAACCACGGTGTCGTCGTGCTGGTTCAATGTCCACGCGGGCAGGCTAAAGCCGCTGAGATCTTCGCGGCTGCGCCCTTCCCATGGCACATCCTGCGCCGGAGCAATGCTCCAGGTGCGATCCAGCGCCAGCTCGCCTTTACGTTTTAACAGCACGCGGAACAGATTTTCTTCCAACACGTACAGGCACAGGATGTGCTGGCCATCGACCAGCAGTTCAACGTGGTGGGCAGACTGTTTGTGCAGGATCCAGTTTTTCAGCGTTTTCATATTTACATCCACTCTCAGGCGCGTTTTGCGCGACGTTCAGCAATAAAGGTGACCAGGAAGAAAGCGCCAATCAGGTCAAAGAAGCCCATGGCGATAAACAAGGGGTTAAAGCCGATTTTGTCAGCGGTAACCCCGATAATCAGGGAGAACAGGAAACTTGCGATCCACGCGGCAGAGCCGCGCATGCCGTTAACAGTGGCCATCTGACCTTTGTCGAAGGATTCCACCACTAGTGCGCTAAGCATGCAGGAGATGATCTGGTGACCGAAGCCGCCTATGGAGATAAGGACGATGGCGATATACGGGTTATTGATAAAGGCCATCACCGCCAGCGAAACCATCAGGAATGCGCCACTGACCGATGATGCGACAACGGAGTTCACACGACTCAGCCCAAACAGGCGGGTGTAAAGTTTGGTCAGATAGCCGCTGGCAATACTGCCAAGATCAGCGGCGAGGAACGGTAACCAGGCGAATAATGCGATCTGCTTCAGGTCCATGCCATAGGTTTTGGACAGGTATAGCGGAACCCAGAAACTCATCACCGCCCACGCCGGTTCTGCCATAAAGGCGGGGATAGCGATACCGTAAAAGCGTTTATTTTTGCCCACGGTTTTCAGTGCGGTCAGGAAGGGTAACTTGACCGGGGGCGCTTCGTTATCCTGGCGGATAAAGTCCAGCTCGGCTTTGCTGAGGTTCGGATGCTTATCCGGGGTGTGATAGAACGCCCACCACAGCACTACCCACAACATCGCCAGGATGCCCGTGAACATAAATGCGCCCTGCCAGCCGAATGAAGCGTGGGCAAAATAGATAATCGGTGGAGCCAGCATGGCGCCGATGGAAAAACCGACGCCTGCCCAGCCTGCGGCGATCGGGCGTTCTGATTTTGGAAACCATTCACCGATAGTTTTGGCGTTTGCTGGGGTTGCCGCGGCTTCCGCACCACCCATAAAGAAGCGCAACAGCGCCAGATGTACCCAGTTCCCCGCCCCCGCATGCATCAGACAGGCCAGCGCCCACAGCCCCGCGCAGATCATAAAGCCCAGTTTGAGGCCAATGACGTCAATCAGCCATCCGCATAACGGTTGGAATAAGGTATAGGCGAGTTGGAAAGCACCTACAATCCAGGAATATTGTTCGGTGGTAATCCCCAGGCTGCTTTTCAGTTCGGAGGCGAGAATACCCAGCGAATTACGCGTGATGTAGTTGACAGTAACACCGAGTAAAAAAAGGACCAGCATCCACCAACGCAGATTTTTGACGATATGGCGCGGTTTACTGGCAGTCATATCGTTATTGATACCCTGACTCATATGCACTCCACAGAATAGTATAGGGGGTGTGCGGCAACGTCAGAATGGAGTTGTCACACCACTTTTAACTTTTTGATAAATAAAGTCTTTGTTGTTCGTTTTTCCATTTTTCTTGTATGGAAGTTGTTCTACCAATTCACAGTAAGAGACCCTAAAAGCGAAAGAAAGCGGGTTTTGTGCACGTTTTTCCATGAGTGGCTGATATACATTACTGAAATGGATTTAATGCCAGACAGAATGGGATCTTTTGCTCATGAAAATTCTGTCATTTCCGAATTAGAGGCAGATCACAAAATGGAAAAGAAGCTGAAAATCGCCGATATCGCCGCACGTACTGGGCTATCGCCGAGTACGGTTTCGCGGGTGCTGGCTGGCAAAGCGAATACCAGTGCACGCGCTCGCGAACAAGTGCTGGCCTGCGCGCGTGAGTTGGGCGTGATGGATGGTATGGCAGCGGGTCGTATGTTACTGAACAACCTGCTTATTTTTGCGCCGCAACGCGCTTTTGACCAACGATCCGATATCTTTTATTACCGTGTGATTCAGAGCATCAGCAAAGCGTTATCTCCGCATGAAGTGCGGCTGCGTTACTGCGCGTTGGAGGAGTTTGACAGCGATCCCGCGCTATTTTTCTCGCGGATGAATGAAGCAGATACGCAGGCGGCGATCCTGCTGGGGATTGACGATCCGCACATCCATGATCTGGCCGCTGATCTCGCTAAGCCTTGTGTGCTGATCAACTGCCGTGATGAACGAATGCGCCTCCCGGCGATTGCGCCGGACCATCGGTTAATTGGCGCGTTCGCCGCCCGCTATCTGTTTGAAATGGGTCACCGGGAGGTGATGAACGTGATGTGCCTGCGCCGCTACACTATGGAGCAGCGGTTTGCGGGGATTAAAGAATCATGGCGTCAGCATAATCTGGCCTTTCACCATGACCGTCATTTCCTCAATATCAGCAGTTTTAGCACCAAAGAAGCGGAAGAAAAGGTCGGAGCGTGGCTGGATGCTGCTAATGGCAAGACGCTGCCGACGGCGTTTTTGGTCGGTGGGGATTTTATGGCGGCGGGGACGGGAAATGCGCGGCACCGGTGGGGTTGTGGGGGATCCCCGGGTGGTTCG